>JAFWPT010000047.1 GCA_017509375.1 Bacteroidales bacterium
ATTTTCAGATACTTACGGAGGGCTTCAGTGCGCTGTGCGAGTTCCTTAACTTGTTCCTGGCTTATCATTTCGTCATTTTCCTGTTGAATTTACAAATATAGGAAAAATAAGCGGATTATTCAGGTATGAATCCAGCCTCTTTACCAAAGTGGATGATGAGCTCCGCCGTGCCGTCTATTCCCAATATTGAAGAATCGATACAAAGGTCGTAGTTGGCAGCTACCCCCCAGTTCTCACCGAAAGTGAGCAGGTTGTAATACTCCCTGCGTCCTTTGTCCTTCTTGTGTATAAGCGTTTCAGCTTCCTCGAGGGTGATACCGCGACGTTCCGCCACCCTGGCCTTCCTGGCTTCCAACGGCGCGCAGACGAATACATCCAGGGCGTGCTGGTCCCTAAGCACGTAGTCCGAAGCACGGCCGACAAAGATGGCGCTCCCCTTCTGGGCGAGGTCAAGGATAGTTTCGCTCTGGATACGGAACAACTCATTGTCATCCAGCACATTGTTATTGTTGTGCCAAAATCGTCCGCTGTTCAGCAGGCCACCGAGGCTGAAAAGATGGCGCCGCTCGTCGGACCTTTCCAGAAACTCCGGGCTAAGCCCGCTTTTCCTGGCGGCATTTTCCAGAAGCTCCTGGTCGTAAACCGGTATGCCAAGACGCTTGCTTATGGCAGACGCAACAGCTTTGCCGCCGCTGCCGAACTCCCGTCCGATGGTAATCAATACTTTCTTTTCCATAGGCTCATACGGCGCCTCCCAGCGAGGATGCATCCTCCCCGTCTTTCAGGCGTTTGAATTTTCTGAAAACGTTTATGATGAAAATGGCGGAAACGCTGATATTCAGCAAGTCCGAGATAGGGAAACTAATCCATACCCCGGTCTCCCTGAACCACAAGGGCAGGGTGTAAATGAGCGGGAGAAGGAAGAGCAACTGACGGGAAAGCGACAGGAAGATGCTTTTCTTCACCATTCCGAGGCACTGGAAAAAGTTGCCGGAAGCCATGCCGAAGCCCACCAGGGCAAAGCCGGAAGTGGTGATACGCAGGCCTCTGGCGGCGAGTCCCTTAAGCTCCGGGTCATTGGTAAACATGCCCACGGCCAGTTCCGGGATGAACATTGCGACAAGGAAGCAGATGGTGGTGACCAGGACCTCCCACTTGGCAGTGAGCACGAAGATTTCCCGCACACGCTTGTATTGCCGGGCACCGTAATTGTAGCCCGCAATAGGCTGCAATCCCTGGTTGAAGCCCATGCAAATCATAGCAAACAGCATAACGAAACGGTTCACTATGCCGTAGGCGCCTATGGCCAGGTCTCCTCCGTACTTGCGCAGCTGCTGGTTCACGAAGAGTGCCACCAGGCTGGCCGCCACGTTCATAAGGAAGGGCCCGACACCTATTGCAAGTGCCTGACTGGCCACTTTCCCGTCAAGCTGGAAAAGCGGCTTGGTGAAATGCAGGAAATGCTTCTTGTCGGACAGGAACTTCAGAGTGTATGCGAGTGCAGCTATCTGGCAGATGACGGTGGCAAGAGCGGCTCCCTTGATGCCCATCCCCAGGGCAAAAATAAAGACAGGATCCAGTATTGCATTGGAAATCACCGTGAAAAGAGTAAGACCCATAGCCGTTTTGGGGTGCCCTGAAGAGCGGATTATGCCGTTGAAGCCATGCAGCAAATGCGTGAAAGTGTTTCCCAGGATGATTATGGTCATATAGTCCCGGGCGAAGGGTATAGTGTTCTCGCTGGCTCCGAAGAAATACAGAATGGGGTCCAGGAACAGCAGGGCCATCACGGTAAATATTATACCTATGGCAATGTTCAAGGTGAGCGTATTGGACAGGACTTTATTGGCGGCCGCGTAGTTCTTCTGCCCCAGAAGTATGGATATGAGCGTCATGGCGCCGACCCCCACCAAAGTACCGAGGGCTATGCTGATATTCATCAGCGGGAAGGTAACCGCCAGGCCGGATATGGCATACGAGCCTACATCGGGAATATGCCCGATATAGATGCTGTCCACCATATTGTAAAGGGAAGCCGCCGTCTGGGCGATGATACCCGGTACGGCGAACTTTCTCAAAAGAGTACCGATGCGCTCGGTACCAAGCTCGAGCGGAGCTGCTGGATTCTCCGCCATGCTCAAGGTTTATCTACAAGTTCCACATCGAAACGAAGAGGGGCATACGCAGGAATAGTTTTCCCGGAACCTTTGTAGCCGTAACCGATGGAGGGGATGAAAATGCCCGTACCTTGCTCGTAGGCCTTCATCTTGCGTAAGGTCCTGGCGAAGCCCGGGATGACCGAGCTGTCACTTCCGCCCATGGTGACTTTGGAATTGCCTTCCGCGAACGTAACTGAAACAGGGGCGTAGGTCTTGTCCCGCGAAAGCCCGTAACGTATAGCCGTATCGCGTATGCTGGTATCGAACACCCGCCCGTTGAGAAGACGTCCTATGTAATTGATATACACCGTAGTATCCTTCAGTTCCAGCTCGTCGGACGGAGCCTTGGTACGGATGTACCAGAAGCCGAAGGCGCCGGAGGAATCGGCTGTCGCCTTAGCCGGGTTTTTCCCGTAAATCTTGGGAAAAGCGGCACAAAGATAACGTCCGACGGAATCCGCGCTCCACTGGTCTATGTATTCGAAGTGCTCGAGCAGCCGTATGTCATAGATGTAGGTACTGCCTATTTCGTCGCTTTTCTGGCCCAGATAGCCCTCCGCATCGTCGAAGCGGCTGTAGGTTGACAGCCAGCCGGGGATGAGAATCTTGCGGCGGCCTCCGTCCTTCATACCTTTGAGCGCCTCCTCCAGGCCGGCATAAAGACCTTTGGCATAAGTAATTACGGGACCGTAGTAGTAAGTCTCGTCATAGGTGCCGAGCTGCTGTGCGGTACGGGCATAGGTAGTAGTGTTGATGGTGCCGTCCTGGAGGTACTGGTTATAGCTCATACGCACGTACATGGAATCGCCGAATTCGCTTATGGGACTGCCGGTGCCCGCTTCCTCTTCAAGTATCCAGGACCCGAGGGAGGTTTGCTTCCAAAGGTACTCAGGATGTTTCTGCTTCTGGACTTCCACCCATGCGTTGAAATACCGCCTGGTGGCTTCATTGTCACTGCTCTTTACCGTTTTGCCGCATCCGCACAGACACAGGAGTGCGGCAGCTATTATGATTGTCTTTCTCATTTTCTATTCAAATCCTGCCTGATCTTGCATGAACCGTGCCGTTATATCGCATACATAAGCTTCCGCCTCCGATGCCAGTTCGATGTCCTGAGGCATCAAAATTTTGCCTCCGGAAGCCTGCTCATGCCCGCCCCCGTGGAAAAAGCGCTTGGCGAGCATTCGGGCGGAAACGCCCCTCTTGGAGCGCACGGAAATCCGGAAAACCCCGTTGTCCTCCTTGGCAAGCACGCTCAGACGTATATTCTTGATGGCAAGCGGCAAGTTCACGAAACCCTCGGTCTCTCCGTCCATAAGGGCGTGCCGCTCGTAAAAATTCTTAGGAAGCACTGTCACCGCAGCGCCGCAAGGCAGCAAAACCATGCGGGAAGACAGCATCTCCCCCATAGCCGACAAACGGTTGGGGCGTTCGCTGCGATACAGCCGGTCGATTATATCATCCCTGTCCACTCCGGCGGCCAGCAGATCCGACGCCATGCCCAGGGTGCCAGGATACACGGAGTTGGAGAAATTGTTGGTGTCGGTGGTCATTCCGGTCATCAGTGCACGCAAAGCCGCTGAAGGCAGTCTGGTTGCGTCACCGTCAATGTCAGGCATGGCAAGCAGCACACGATACAGCAGTTCGCATGCCGACGAAACCCTTGTGTCGCTTATGCAGATGCCGAAAGCCTCGGTATCCGGCTCCTCATGGTGGTCAATCAAGACTTTGCGCGCCGGACTTTCACGGAGCAGTTCCGTGTACCCTTCGACACGGGAAAACGTATTGAAATCCAAACATATAAGAAGATCGGTCCGACTCAGCCTGTCCCGGACCGAATCGGGGTCTTCACAGCAGTTGAGCCCTTCGAGCACAAAGCGTACGGTGTCGGGCACCGGGTCCGGAACCAGGGATACCACATCCTTGTCCCGACAGTCGCGAAGGTACGCTGCCATAGCCGCAGAACTGCCTGCCGCATCCCCGTCGGGGCGGCTGTGGCAGACGGTGGTGATGGTATTAGCTTCGTCTATCCAGGAACTCAGAAGGGCGATATTTTTCAATACATCCACGATGCAAATTTAACAATAATATTGCATTTCATAAATCATTTTTTTAACTTTGTCCGACTATTGCATATAATTTAGAATTCATACAATGAACAAAGCAGTTAAGATCATTTTGGAGGTTCTCCTTCTTATCGGAATCGTGGGACTCGTCTATGCTATCTACAGCAGCATCATGAAGCCTGTGAACTTCAACAAGCAGAAGGAAAAACGTGAAGCTGTTGCCATTCAGCGACTTAAGGACATCCGCACATTGCAGGTAGCCTACAAGAGCGTAAACGGCCGCTTC
>JAFWPT010000388.1 GCA_017509375.1 Bacteroidales bacterium
CGTGATGCCTACCAACCTCTACGGCCCCAACGACAACTATCATCCGGAGCACAGCCACGTGCTGCCGGCCCTTATACGCCGCTTCCACGAAGCCAAACTGGCGGGACTCTCGGAGGTGACCTGCTGGGGCGACGGAAGCCCCCTGCGCGAATTCCTCTACGTGGACGACCTCGCCAACCTCTGCGTGTTCCTGATGAACCACTACAGCGGCAACGAGACCGTCAATGCCGGAACCGGCAAAGAGCTTACCATCAAGGCATTGACCGAACTGGTGGCAAAGGTGGTCGGCTACACCGGCCGCATCCTCTGGGACACCACAAGACCCAACGGCACGCCCCGCAAACTGCTGGACGTAAGCAAGGCCACAGCCCTCGGCTGGACCTACAAGACCGAACTCGAAGACGGTATCCGTCTCGCCTACGACGACTTTTTGCACAACCCCATGAGGGCGGAAAGATAGAACTGCGTGAGAAAACCAGTGTACGTCACGATGCCTACGTTGGCACCGCTTGAGGAAGTAAATGAACTGATGACTGGAATCTGGAAGAGTGGAATCATGACCCACAACGGCCCCCTTGTCCAACGTTTCGAAAAAGAAGTTTGTGAATACCTTAAGGTGCCCAATATGGTGAGTTGCTGCAATGGTACTCTGGCTCTCCAGATGGCTGTGAAAGCTATAGGCAAGCAGGGAGAGATTATCACGACTCCCTTCACTTTTATAGCTACAGTCAGTTCCATAATGTGGGAGCATTGCACCCCGGTGTTTGTAGACATTGATCCGGAGACTTTGGATATCGATGCCTCCAAGATTGAAGAAAAGATTACCTGCCATACGGTAGCCATCATGCCGGTACACGTGTTTGGCAACAACTGTGACTTTGAGGCAATCGAGGCTATAGCAAAAGCGCATGGCCTCCCTGTTATTTATGATGCATGCCAATCGGTGGGAGCAAGTTACAAGGGGGAGAGCGTTTTTAGGCAGGGAACGTTTTCTGTTACCAGTTTCCATGCAACCAAGGTGCTTAATACGGCCGAGGGCGGCGGCGTATTCACTCTGGACAAAGAACTTGATGAGAAACTTCGACGTATCCGTTTTTTCGGCTTCGAAAATCACGCAGACATTGTGGAGGACGGCTTCAACGGCAAGATGACAGAGGTTCACGCAGCTGTGGGCATTGCGAACTTGAGGTATCTGGACAGGGCCCTGGCGGACAGAAAAGCAAAATATACCCGTTACAAAGAGATTCTTGGGCAGAATCCCCGGATTTCCTTCCAGAAAATAAGCTCCGGTTGTAACTACAGTTATTTCCCGGCTATTTTCCAGGATGAAGAAACGGTTTTGAAGATTGTGGCCGCCTTGAATGCAGAGAATATCTTTCCACGCAGATATTTCTACCCGAGCGTAAATACCCTCACCAAACTGGTGCCGTACGTTCCTATGCATGTTGCGGAAGATATTGCAAGCCGTATTCTCTGCCTTCCGCTTCATTCTGGTATGACGATGGGGGATGTGGAGGAGATAGCGGGAATTACATTAAAGGCAACAGTTGCATAGTTTTTTAGCGAAATATATATTAACACAAATAAATCATGTCAGTTTTTAAAGACAAAGTTCTTCTTATCAGTGGAGGCACTGGAAGTTTCGGAAATGCCGTTCTCAAGCGCTTCCTCCGTACAGATATTGGTGAAATCCGCATCTTCTCCCGCGACGAGAAGAAGCAGGA
>JAFWPT010000389.1 GCA_017509375.1 Bacteroidales bacterium
CCTGATCGGCTATGCAGGGGGCATCGACAAGAAAGCTAAGTTGCTCAAGTTGGAAAGCATACTATAAATGATTGAAGTGCCTGCTAGTTTTCCCAACCGTTATCCCGACACCGAAAAGTAGCAAGAAAATACGAAATAGTAGTAAGAAAACTTGAATAAGTAGGGAGAAAAACATATCTTTGCTGCGTAAAAGGCTATAACTATGACCATGAAGGATCAATTGACATCCCTGATTGAACGATATAAAAAATTGGGTATTGACTCCCAGATAGACTACGATAAGTTCTATCTGTACTCAATCATTACCCATTCCACTGCTATTGAAGGGTCGACAGTTACGGAAATAGAAAATCAACTGCTCTTCGACGAGGGGATTACCGCAAAGGGAAAACCTCTCATGGAACAAATGATGAACCTGGATTTGAAGCGGGCCTATGAAGAAAGTATTCGCCTCGCCAGGAATCATACTGACATCACGGTTGACATCCTGAAGGCCCTGTCCCATCTCGTCATGCAAAATACGGGGTCAACTTACAAGACTTCACTTGGCGACTTCTCCTCTGCAAATGGTGACCTCAGGTTAGTCAATGTCACAGCCGGCGTCGGGGGAAGGTCTTATATGAGTTACCAGAAAGTCCCCGCCAAATTGCAACAGTTCTGTGACTGGCTTAATGCCCAGCTCAAGCTTCCGATGTCCCCGTCGGAACGATATGACCTGAGTTTCGAGGCCCATTATCGCCTGGTGACCATCCATCCCTGGGCCGATGGGAACGGACGGATGGCCCGTCTCGTCATGAACCACATCCAGTTCGAATTCGGCCTGATTCCGGCGAAGGTACTCAAAGAAGATAAAGGGGATTATATCAATGCTCTCATTGCTACCAGAGAGGCAGATGATACTACAGTTTTTCTGAATTTCATGACAGGCGAAATGATCAAGACACTGTCCGCAGACATCGAAGCATTCCTTAAGTCGATGGATGAAGGTAGGGAGAAAAGTCTGCCGATAGGGGAGAAAAAACAAAAAAGTAGGGAGAAAATCCTCCAACTGCTCAAAGATCACCCCAACTATTCGGCCCGTAAACTCGCTGAGATTATCGGAATAACCCCAAAAGCCATCGAAAAACACCTCGCCAAACTGAAAGCAGAAGGTCTCATCCAAAGAGAAGGCCCTGACAAAGGCGGCTTTTGGACAGTTTTATAATCTGGTTTAAAGGGAAACAAAAATGCTAACGGAATGATTATAAACAGGTCCTGCGTTATGTGCCTCAAACTCAAGTAATTGATCATCAGCCAATTGATTGAAATGCCTGCGGTGTTTTCCCCGCAGGCACTTAGCGCAAGTACCAGAGAATCAAGTAGATAGATTTGCAGCCAAAAAGTCAAAACGGCACTGCGGTAGATGCAGAGCAGGCCGCAGGCAACTTGATGCCGGAGATAGAAAGGGGAGCGGCGTAGCCGCGTGGAGAAAAACTTTCCCCATACCCCTGGGGGTAGCGCGTAGCGCTGGGGGATAATAGGCAAAGCCTCCGCTACTAAAAAGAGAAGCGGCCCTTTGGCTGCTTCTCTTTTTAGTAGCGGAGGCAGGACTCGAACCTGCGACCTCCGGGTTATGAGCCCGACGAGCTACCAACTGCTCTACCCCGCGATGTGGATTGCAAAGGTATGCATTATTTTTTAATTGACCAAATATTTTATGAACGGCCGCAGTAAGAAAGCATCCCTGAGATATCTTCCCTGGGGAAAACGCGCTGCTCTCCGCTATTCAGGTTCTTGATCCGAATTACCCCTGCCGCGACTTCATCGGCACCGCAGATACTGAGGAACGGTATTGCTTTGCGGTCACAATAGTCGAACTGCTTTTTAAGCTTGGCGTTGTCCGGATATATCTCCACGGAGAGCCCGGCAAGTCTCAGCGCAGACGCCACAGGGAGCACATATTCCAGTTCGTTGCGTCCCATATTGGCAAAGAGCAAATCGGCTCCGGACGTAAGGCCGGCAGGGAATTTCTCCAGGCCGTCAAGCACGTCATAGATACGGTCGGCGCCGAAAGATACGCCTACGCCGGACATGTCGGGAAGGCCGAAAATACCGGTGAGATTGTCGTAACGGCCGCCGCCGCAAATCGAACCGATCTGCCAGTCCAGAGCCTTGACCTCAAAAATGGCGCCCGTATAATAATTGAGGCCACGGGCAAGCGACAGGTCAAGCTCGCAAGGCATACTGACTCCGGCTCTGCGGATATAAGAAAACAATTCCTCGATTTCATCGAGCCCCTTCATGCCAGTTTCCGAAGCTGCCATGAGCGAGCGCATCACTCCCAGTTTCTCTTCAAAAGATCCGGACAACAGGAGCACGGGACGCAGCACAGCGATTGCCCCGGCACTCAAGCCTTTACCCGACAGTTCCGCCTCAACCGCTTCCAGGCCGATTTTGTCCAGCTTATCGATGGCTACCGTGATATCCACCACCTTGTCCGGGTTACCGCAGATCTCCGCCAGCCCTGTGAGTAGCTTGCGGTTATTGATATGCATGCACACCCTGACGTCGAGCAGACTGAACACCCTCTCCACAATCTGCACCAGTTCCAGCTCGCACAGTTGCGAACGCGAGCCGATAGCATCCACGTCACACTGGTAGAATTCGCGGTAACGCCCCTTCTGGGGACGGTCCGCCCGCCACACAGGCTGGATCTGGAAACGTTTGAAGGGGAACGAAATCTCGCTTTGATGCTGCACCACGAAACGGGCGAAAGGCACTGTCAGATCATACCTAAGTCCCTTCTCGCATACCTGCCCTGCCAGAGGCTTCCCAAAATCTACGCTCGCAAACGCATCACCGGAATTCAATATGCGGTAAAGCAATTTATCGCCTTCCTCGCCGTACTTGCCAAGCAAGGTACTGAGGTTCTCCAGAGCCGGAGTCTCAATCTGCGCGTAGCCGTAAGATTTGAAAACTGAACGTATTGTATCGAAAATATAATTGCGGGCAGCCATTTCGCGCTGGCCGAAATCCCGGGTGCCCTTGGGAATTGATGGCTTCTGTATCATAATTCCGCAAATTTACTTACTTTTGCACAAATTTGAGTGAAAAACATAGCATTTATGAAGAAATTTCTAAAAATGGTCCTCGCCGTCATCTGCGGCATTCTGCTGCTGGACCTCTTGATCATTGCCATCTTCTCCGGTCTTGCCACACCAAGCTCACCTGCCCTTCCCTCAGAAGGTGTACTAAGGATCGACATGTCCAAGATAGTTATAAGCGAGCAGAGTCTGGAAGCAGACCCCATCAGCATGCTGCAGGCAGGAGGACAGCAGATACAAGTGATAGGTATCTGGGAAGCCACCCAGGCTCTCAAGATAGCGGCCGAGGACCCCGGAATCAAGTATATTTATCTGAAAACCGACGGTTCCGGCAGCGACATCGCTACTACGGAGGAATTCCGCAAGGCCCTCGCTGAATACAGGCAGAAATCCGGAAATCCCGTAATCGCCTACATGGAAGCGCCCACCACCGGTACTTACTTTCTGGCGTCCGTTGCAGACAAGATATACATGACACCCCACCCCGGCGCCACTTTCAGCATGACCGGAATAAGCTCCCAGCTCATCTTCCTCGGAGACCTGTTGAAAAAATTTGGGGTCAACGTGCAGCTTATACGTCACGGAAAGTATAAATCCGCCGGCGAAATGTTCACCCGCAGCAACTCCAGCCCCGAAAACCGTGAACAGAACCAGCAGATGGTCAATTCTCTGTGGAAGAATATCTCAGCGACCATCGCCGAGAGCCGCGGCATCAGCGTGGAGCAGCTGAACGACGCAGTGGACAATCTCAAGCTCTGCCTGTCCCAGGACTTCATCGACTGCGGTCTGGCCGATGCCCTGCTTGACCGCGAAGCGCTCGAGCACCAGCTTGCCGTGCTGGCAGTAGCCGGGAAGTACAAGGACGTGAAGATGATCAACTTCGCCGACTACGCAAGAACTAAGGTCCTTCCTGCGAAAGCCGGTACCAAAAAGATAGCCGTCATCTATGCCAACGGCAACATAATCGACGGCAGCGACCTGAACAACGTAGCCGGAGACCGTTTCGCCTCCATTATTGAAGATGTACGCGAAGACAACAACGTAAAGGCTGTGGTCCTGCGCGTCAACTCCCCCGGCGGCAG
>JAFWPT010000390.1 GCA_017509375.1 Bacteroidales bacterium
ACATCCGCCACATCGATACCGGCAAGTGGCCCAACGCCATCCCTCTGGTCTCTCCCCGCATAGGCTTTACATGGGACGCCCTCGGCAACAAGACCCTCAAGTTACGCGGCGGTACCGGTATCTTCACCGGCCACGTGCCTCTGGTGTTCCTCACCAACATGCCTTCCAACTCTTCGATGAACCAGTATAACGGCATCATCACCACCACCTATAAGGACGGAGTTGGCACCCCCAACCCTCTGCTCGAGGAGTTCAAGGGTGATCTCATCACCGACCGCGAGGCTATGCGCGAGAAGTGGTACGGACTCGGATACCCCAA
This sequence comes from Bacteroidales bacterium, assembly GCA_017509375.1. The sequence goes on from JAFWPT010000390.1 coordinate 320, forward strand.
GGAGATTTCCTCCAAGGACGGAAAGATTCCTTCCAAGCTTGCCGCAGTAGATCCCAACTTCAAGATGCCTCAGGTGTGGAAGTCCTCACTGGCAATAGATTATGCGTTCCCGACTTCCTTCCCCTTCACCGTCACGCTCGAGGGTATGTTCAACAAGAACATCAACGCTTCTACGATGGAAGACTGGAACATGATTCCCGTCAACGGTTTCGCCCGCTTCAACGGTGCCGACAGCCGTCCGGTATATCCTACCAACTACAAGTACACCGGGTCTCCGGCATATGTGCTGACCAACACCAACAAGGGTTATACCTGGTCCGGCAATATCACCCTGAACATGTCTCCGGTCGAGGGCCTCAACCTCATGGCCGCATATACCCACGTGGTTGCCAAGGAGCTCACCTCCCTGCCAGGTTCCGATCCTGCATCCATCTTCAACTATGTTCCTACGGTCTGCGGTCCCAATTACACCACCGTTCACCTTGCACAGAACAATACTCCTGACCGCGTTGTCGCAGCCCTTTCTCACGACGACAAGAGCGGCAACCATTTCAGCTTCATCTATGAGGCATGGAGAGGTGGTTACAATTATTCGTACATGCTCACCAACGATATGAACGGCGACAACTACAAGTACGACTCCCTCTACATACCTACCGATGACGAGGTGTCGAACAAGGAATTCCGCTTCGTTTCCGACGACGACCGCGACCGTTTCATGGATTTCGTCCACGGTGATGCATACCTGAGCAAGAACCAGGGCAAGTACGCCGAGGGTTATGCAGTGTATTCTCCTTGGGTCAACAGGCTTGACTTCAGCTACAAGCATGATTTCCAGGTTAGGATTGGCAAGAGCATCAACACCCTTCAGCTCAGCATGGATATCAGGAACCTGCTCAATCTCTTCAACAACAATTGGGGCGTGAGCAAGTACATGAATCCCGATCTCAATTCAGGCCGTATCCTCCAGTATGAGGGAGTTGACGGACAGGGCTATCCCACCTTCTCCACTCCTGCGGCTGTAAGCGGCAGTACTGTTACCTGGGCCAAAAATACTGCTGTTGGCCAGTGCTGGTACGCTTCCATCGGCATTAAGTATATGTTCAACTAATCCGAAATCATAGCATTATGAAACTCAGATATTTATTTGGAATACTCTTGCTCGGTCTCGTTGCTTGCGAGGTTGAGAAGCCCGAGACCGAGACCCTTTCCGAGATTCAGGTTCAGGAGTCTTATGTGTCCATCGATGTTAACGGAGGTTCCGCCCAGCTGCAGTTCACTGCGACCGACTCCTGGAGCATTGATGAAACTTCTCTCGGCGGATGGATTACCGCCTCTCCCATGTCGGGTGCGGCCGGAGCCGCCAACGTCCAGTTGAGCGCCGAGGCCACCAAGGCCACCAGGTCTGCCGAACTCAAAATCAACTGCGGAGGCAGGACCCAGTACGTAAACGTTATCCAGTACGCCCAGAAGGCCGATCCCGTTATCATGTCAGTGCCTGAGGCGATTGCGCTCATCAAGACCGTTGACAAGGGTGACGGCCAGTCTTACAATGTGGACGGCGAATATTACGTGAAGGGTATTGTCTGCAAGATAGACGAAATCAGCGTTTCCTACGGCAATGCCACCTACTATCTGTCCGAAGACGGCAAGTTCGAGGACGGCAAGTGGCTTGAGGTTTACCGTGGTTACTGGCTCAACGAGGCCAAGTTCACCAGTGGCGACGAGTTCGCAGTCGGTGACGAACTTACTATAGCCGGCCAGCTGATGAGCTACAAGGGTACCCCCGAGACAGTACAGAATACAGCCCGTGTTATCTCCGTCAAGAAGTCCCTCATCTCCGTGGACGAGCTCGGTTTCGATAAGCTTCCCGCTATAGACACCACTTTCAATCTGGTCGTTACCGCCAAGGAGAGTCCGCTGCTCATTTCCAGCGACTCCGATTGGCTCCAGATTGTTGACGTGAATGCAAACGGCAGCTACAAGCTCCACGCCGACGAAAACCTCCGCACCGCAGAGCGCACTGCCAACATCTCCATCTCCGGCCCCACCGCCCGCAAGAGCGTTTCCATAACCCAGAAGGGTGTCGAGGCCACCGGCTCTACCGTCACTGAAATCATAGCGGCTGCCGATAACGATCAAGTCCAGACCCTCGCCGACAAGACTACCACCGTAGCCAAGACCACAAAGGGTATCGTAGTGTCCGACGGCACCAACGCTATCTATGTTTATAGTGACAAGGTTGCCGACGTGGTCGTTGGTGACAACGTCCGCATCAGCGGCACGAAGACCACCTACAACGGAGTTCCTGAGCTCACCAATCTGACCGACGTGTTCGTCGACAGCAAGGGCAATGCGGTCGAGTATCCCCAGGCAAAGGATATTACCGATGAGGCTGGCACCTACAAGGCTGCAAAGGCCGAGTTCGTCAAGCTTTCCGGTACCCTGAACGTTTCCGGCAATTACTACAACATCAATCTCGACGCCTTCCAGGACGGCTCCAAGCAGGGTTCCATCGTGTACCCTGTGGACGAGCTCAACGCCAAAGGTTTCAATGGCAAGAAGATTACCGTTACCGGTTACTTCAATGGCCTGTCCAGCAAGGACAAGTACATCAACATCATCGCCACCAAGATAGTGGAGTTCGTGGACAATCCTAAAGGTACCGTCACCAACCCCTACAGCGCTTCCGAGATAGCCCAATTGATTACGTCCGGCACCACCTTCAGTGAGGACGTGTACATCAAAGGTAAGGTTTCAGCAATTCTCTACACCTTTAGCGCTTCGTACGGTACCGGCACTTTCTGGATCTCCGACGACGGCACCGCTTATGGCGTGAGCGCAGACAAGAAGAAGACTGACGCTCCCACCAAGGACTTCGAGTGCTACAGTGTGGTGTGGTTCAACAATACCCCTTGGGCTGACGGAAACGCACAGGTCGAGGTCGGTGATGAGGTCGTCGTTTGCGGTAAAACCACTCTTTACAACGGTGTCGCCGAAACTTCCAACAAGAAGGCCTGGGTATACAGCGTGAACGGTGCCACCACCGACGCAAACGGCCTTGGAAACGCAGGAGCACCTTTCAATATCGCTGGTGCGAAAGCATTCATCGATGCCAAGGTCGCTGCAGAGGCAGCCGCTAAGGAAGCCGGTGCATCCGAGCCCGTATTCCCCGATGTGTGCGTAAAAGGCAAGATATCCAATGTGGTTTACACATTCAGCGCTTCTTATGGCACCGCCACTTTCTGGATGTCCGACGACGGCAGCGCCAATGATTTCGAGGCTTACAGCGTCTATTATTTCAACAATCAGCCTTGGGCCGAAGGTAACAAGCAGGTTGCGGTTGGTGACGAGGTGGTTGTAAAGGGTCAACTTACTCTCTTCAAGTCCACTTACGAAACTTCCAGCAAAGAAGCCTGGTTGTATTCACTGAACGGCGCTACCGAGTAAGCTTCCTGAAATAGCTTCAAACGGGCTGACTAAAAAGTCGATAGCGACTTTTTAGTCAGCCCGTTACTTACCTTCTGAACCCCCGCCAGCTGCCGCTGTCGACCCCTGTCAGGGGTATTTCGGCCTCCGGCCGGTCGCTTTCAGCGACTTTTTACTTCTCTTCGAACCAGCAGCAGTGCTTTTTAGTCACCGCCTTTTTTTATTTATTGTTATCGTTTGACCGAAAAAATAGTTATATTTGAAAATCGCATATACAAGAAACTAAATCAAATAACGCTTTATTATGAATTTTAAAAAACTATTTGTCTCCTTTATCGCTGCTGCAGCGGCTTTAGTCGCCTGTACGCAGGAAGAGGATTTCGGTCTTCCGAAGATTGAGGTAAACCCTGCAGAGTTGTCTTTCAACGTTGGCGAGGGGTCTCAGGAAGTGGAGATTCTTTCTACCCGCGACTGGCTGGTACAGACTTGTCCGGAGTGGGTGGCAGTGAGCGTGAAAGGCGGTCCGGCTTCTTCCCAGAAACAGAAAGTTACCATTTCCGTGAATGCCAATCCCAGTTTCACCCGCACTGAAGATGTAGTTTTTACAATCGGTGTGAAAAAATGCGCTCTCACCATCAGGCAGGACGGGGAAAAGGGCGAGCTCAGACTGGGCTCAGGCACTCTTGAAGACCCGTTCACGGTAGGCGGAGTTTTCAAGTATGTCAAGGATCTGGGAGCCGATGTGGTCAGCCCCGATGCTGTGTACGTCAAGGGCATAGTTTCAAGCATCGCGCAGGATTCCGACACCTTTACCGGAAGCGGTACATACGGAAACGCTACTTTCAAGATTTCCGACGACGGCAAGGATACCGGAGACCAGTTCTATTGCTACCGTATCCTCTATCTTGGCAACCGCAAGTTCAAGAGCGGCGATACCGACGTGAAGGTGGGTGACGAAGTGATCATATGCGGTAAAGTAGTGAACTACAAGGGCAATACTCCCGAGACCAACCAGGGCTCCAGCTTCCTGTATTCCCTCAACGGCAAGTCCGAGGGCGGTGCTCCCGCAACGACCGGCGACCCTAAGGGAAGCGGCAGCAAGGATGATCCGTTCAACGTGGCTGGCGCCATCAAGGCCGTGAGCAACCTCAGCTGGACCAGCAACGATAACTATCAAAAGGTCGGTCCGTACTATGTAAAGGGCAAGGTGTCCAAGCTCGGAGAGCAGACCTTCTCCAACTCCGGCACATACGGCAACGCATCCTTCTACATTACCGACGACGGCGTGGGCAATGAGTTCTACTGCTACCGTGTCCTATATCTGGGCAACGTGAAATACACTTCCGGCGACGACGTCAAGGTGGGCGACGAAGTAATTATCTGCGGTGAACTGATGAATTACAGGGGCAACACCCCTGAGACAGTGGCCAGCAGCGCTTACCTCTACTCCCTCAACGGCAAGACCGCCGGCGGCGGCGACACTCCTTCGGGAACCGGCGATCCCAAGGGCACTGGAGCAAAGGATGATCCTTTCA
>JAFWPT010000048.1 GCA_017509375.1 Bacteroidales bacterium
ATCTGGGAATTGCCGCCGCTCACCAAGAGACAAAGGTATGGGAAAGCAGGCTCCGAGGGCTCTTTGCCGGGCTGGCGTATAAAATCCGCAAGAAGATGCCCCTGGAGATGGTTTACCATCACTATTGGAATATCCAGGGCAAGTCCCATCGCCTTAGCGAAAGAGGTGCCGACAAGCAAGGAGCCAAGCAAGCCCGGGCCACGGGTAAAAGCTATGGCGGTCAGGTCCGCAGCTTTGATTCCGGCTCTTGAAAGGGCTTCGCTCACTACCGGAACGATATTCAGCTCATGGGCACGGGAGGCAAGTTCCGGCACAACTCCGCCATACACTTTGTGTACTTCCTGGGATGCAATGACATTGGACAAAAGCCAGCCGTCTTTGATAACGGCAGCAGAAGTGTCGTCGCAAGATGATTCTATTCCCAAAATAATGTCAGACATACGAAAACGGGCGGTTGAGTCCACAAAATTAACAAATATTTACTAAATTTGTAAGATTTAGTGTAAATAGAGCCAACTATCAGCAAGGTAAGATACATATTAGCGCGCATAGCAGGGTTGTTAATACTTCTGCTGTTGTCCTTGCTGGTTGTGCTGCAGGTACCCTCGGTCCAGACCAGGATCGCCCGTTTCGCCACTGAAAAACTGGAGTCGGTCTTCAATGCAAGGATGGAAATCGGTTCCATTGAAATCCACCCGTTCAATGCCATCACGGTACATGACGCGGTCCTGATTGACCCGTCACCCTATTCCGAAGGTATACGGGAAATGGGGTTCGACGCCCCGGTGGACACCATCGCCAGGATTGGAAAGCTCTCCGCCACGGTTTCGCTGAAAGGCTTGTTCCACAAGCGCGGCCTTAATTTCGGCCGCGTAAAAGCCGAGGACCTGCTGTTCCAGTTCGCCTCCGAGCCCGGAGACTACGGCAGCAATCTCGTGAGGGTGCTTAACCTGGTTTCCGACGGCAAGGAGTCCAAGATGTCCATGGACAGCATATTCACGGTGAAGCACCTGGAGGTCAAAAACGCCCGCTTCCGCCTCATCAACTACGTCAGCCCATCGCACTACGATTTCGGAATGAACTGGGGCGACCTGGACGTACACTTCAACCTGCGCGGCCATGACATAGGCTTTTTCGGAGGACGCATGCACGGTACCGCAGAAATGCTTACCGCAGAGGAGAAGAGCGGATTCAAAGTGCTGGGGCTCAGCGGGAAATGCCATGTCGGACAGGGCAAGACCATTTTGGAAAACCTGCACCTGCGGGATGGCTCCGGCAGCGACATACGTTTCAGCAGCGGAGTTCTGAGCTACTCCGGATCCAGGGACTGGGGGAATTTCATCAACGCAGTTGACATGGATATCCACTTCCAGCCCTCCACCCTGGTGCTCGAATCCATCGCCTACTTCAGCAGCGGCACTTTCAAAGACACCAAGTTCATAACCGATATTCATTCCGGTCATCTGAAAGGCACCGTCAGCAACTTCCTGGCGGAGAACCTGGACCTTTCCACCCCCTACGGGCCTTACGGCCTGTTCAACGTATCCATGAAGGGTCTCCCGAAAATCCAGCAGACTCTTCTGGACGCAGACATCAGCGGGTTGCACGTATCTTCCGCCGGCCTCCAGAAAGCGCTTGCCGCCCTCGGTGCCAAGGCAAACCTGTCCAAACTTGCCAGAGGAGAGGCTTTCGTACTTGACGGCAAGTTCTCCGGCCCTATGAACCAGTTGCATGGAAACGCCCGCATCGCTTCCAGGATGGGCAGACTCGGTATCCTGGCAGACGTCAACAACGTCGTGAACAGCAAAAAGGATATTGAGTTCAACGCCGACCTCACGGCAGACTCTTTCGACCTTGGCAAATTGCTGGGCACCGAGTCGCTTGGCTCCACTTCTTTCACCGCCAAAGCCAGCGGCAGCCTGGGTGGAGGCAATACTGCCCTGAACCTGGAAGAGCTCAACATAGGCAGGTTGATGGCCCTTGGCTATGAATATAAGGATTTACTCCTGAAGGGCAGTTTCGTCAACAATGACATCAACGCCGCGTTCAGCAGCGGTGACCCCAACGCCCTGCTCGACCTTGAAGGGTTCTACAACCTGGACCACAATTCCGCCCGCCTTAACGCCGACCTGAAGTACGTCGACCTGGCGGCTCTCAAGCTGGACACGAGGGGCGGAACATCCAAAGTCTCCTGCGGCATCTCAGCCGACCGGGGAATATGGGAAAACGCACCTGCCAACGTACTCATAACAGATCTTGTGCTGACCGGTGACCAGGGCGCGCTTGACCTGGGCGACATTGTTGCTGAAGCGAGATTAAAAGACAAGCATCTTACCGCCCTGCTGAACTCCAACTTTGTGGATATCAAGTATAACGGTCCTTCGGACGTGCAGAATCTCGTGAAGTTTACCAGGAGTATCAGTTCCGACAGGGATATGCCTGCCTTCTTCCTTTCCGGCACTCATGAAGACAGCCCGGAAGCCCAAAGAGTCGATGCCACCCTGAGCGCGGTTTTCCATGATACCGAGAACTTCCTCGCATTCTTGATGCCGGGGATGGCTATAGCGCCCGACACTACATTGAACATAGACATCTCGGAAGACGGGACCATGCTCGGCTACCTCAGTTCCCCGTATCTTGCTTTCAACAAATTGAATGTATCCGATTTAGTGATGGCGATAGACAATCAGGACGAAACGCTCAGCTGTACCGTCAACACGGATGTATTCAAAGTCAACGACCTGTCTTTCAACAAAGCATGCATCACCATCGAAGCCGATGACAACCTGGCCACGATGGGAGTTAACTACGAAGGCGCGGACGTATTGGACGGCGGCAGCGATTTCAATATAGAGGCATCGCTGAAGAAGGACGAGAACGGCAAGGCTTCCATAGACCTCCAGACCCTCCAGTCCAACCTGCGTATCAAGAGTGAAGTATGGCGCCTGCGCAAGTCCAACATAGGGATACATAACGGAGAACTGTTCATAGACGGGTTCAGGATGGCAAGCGACCGGCAGAGCATCGCCATCGACGGACGCATCAGTCCTTTCCGCAAAGATTCCCTGCTCGTGAGCCTGAACAATGTTGACTTGGGCATATTGAATGAATTCCTGAAGGAGACTTTCCCACGGCTCAACGGCATAGCCAACGGCAGAGTGACCCTGCTGTCTCCCCTGCCCTCCGAAATGGGGCTGGGCGCCGACCTCAGTTTGAAAGATATTGTGGTGAAAGATAAGCGGATGGGAGATTTCGCGCTGAACAGCAGCTGGAACGACACTGGCAAATCTCTTAGCTTCAACCTGGTAAACACCCTGGATGAAGCAACTGTGCTAAGTGCTGAGGGCAGCTACGGCGTAAAGGACAAGAAAGTGGACGGAACCGTAGTCATGAACGGTTTCAATGTAGGTTTCGCCGCACCTTTCCTCCACGAGTACCTTACGGAGCTGGACGGCAAGCTCAACGGCACC
>JAFWPT010000391.1 GCA_017509375.1 Bacteroidales bacterium
CTTCAGTGCAGCGGCCTTCGCCGACGAGGGTATGTGGATGGTCCCTTCCGTCAACAAAAAAACCGCAGAATTGTGCAATTACGTGGTTTCTATAGACTTCATGGGCACCGGAAGCCTTATTTCCGCGGAGGGGCTGGTCATTACCAACCACCATGTAGCCTACGGAGACGTATTTGCCTTGAGCAACAAGGATCATAATTATCTGGAAGACGGTTTCTGGGCCCATAATCTGGGAGATGAGATTCCCATTCCCGGACGCCACGTACAGTTCCTGAGGGGTACCGTGGACGTGACCGCCGAGGTGCAGGAGCTGATAGAAAGCAAAGGTATCAAACCGGGCGCGATGATGATGCGCAAGATCGGCGGCATAATGGAAAAACGCTATCACGACAAGACCGGATACGAAGCCTCCCTGAGCAGCGCCTGGAGGGGAGACAAGTATTACATATCCTTGTATGAGGAATACAGGGACATACGACTCGTAGGTGCTCCGCCGGCCCGTATAGGTGCATACGGCGGGGATATAGACAACTGGGAATGGCCTCAGCACAAGGGCGATTTCGCGCTGCTGCGCATATATACCGCCCCCGACGGAAGCCCCGCCGAATATGCCCCCTCGAACATACCTTTGAAGGGCGGAAAATACCTGAAGATTTCTCTAAAGGGCTACCGGGAAGGCAGCAAGACCACTATCATAGGCTTCCCCGGCAGCACCGACCGTTATGCCTCTTCGGCCAAAGCCGACTATATGACAAGCGTCCAGCTGCCCATCCAGACCGCCATACGCGGAGAGCAGATGAACATTATTAAGAAATGGATGGACCGGGACCCGGAGATACGGCGCAAGTACTCCAACTTCTTCTTCGGGCTGTCCAATGCCCAGGAACTGTATCTTGGTGAACTTCAGTGTTATAAGCGCTTCAAAGTAGCCGACCGGAAACGCCTCCTGGAAGCCGGACTGGACGCCTGGCTGGATGCAGATCCCGCCCGCCGTGCAAAATGGGGCGATCCGGTGGGATTGCTGAAGGACCGCTATGCAAAGGTTATGGAGCCGCAACGCAATTTCCAGTATTTCCGCGAGTGCATTATCCGCGGCACGCAGCTGGAGGCGGTGGCGTCCCGCACCAGGATGCTCGCAAACCGCTACTCTCCCGACAAAGTCCCCGGGATACGCCGGGCCGGCGAGAGGAACTTCTCCCACGTTGACCTGAGGGTGGAGCGGGAACTGTTCCGCTATAGCCTCGAGACCTTCTATGAGAATGTGGACGAAGCCATGCTGGGCCCCTATCAGTCGGAACTGAAAGCAAAGTTCGGCAAGGATTATGATGCCATGTGCCATGCCCTTTGGGACAGCAGCTGGATAAGCCGGCCGGAAGAAATCGCCCGCTACCTCGACCCCGCCGAGGACATGAAAGTCTTCCTTGACGAGCACGACGGCGACCCGCTGGTGCGTTTCTTCGAAGATGTCAAGGTGGTCAGCTACAACAACGCCGTGAAGGATGCCCAGGGCACTCCGGACATAGGAGCGCTCACCCGCGACTACACCCACGCAATGTACGCCATGCAAGTGGACAGGAAACTCAATCCTTACCCAGACGCCAATTCTACCATGCGGGTAAACTTCGGCAAGGTGATGCCGCTGAATCCGCGGGATGCCGTATCCTGCAGCAGTTTCAGCACCGTGGCCGGCCTGCTTGAGAAGCATGATCCGGACGATTACGATTTCTGCATTCCCGACGGCATGCTGGAGGCCCTGAAGAAGGCTCCGGCGTCCATGCATATCAATTTTATCACCAACAATGACAGTACCGGCGGCAACTCGGGTTCCCCCGTACTCAACAGCCGCGGAGAGCTGATAGGCCTGCTGTTCGACGGCAACAAGGAGTCGCTTGCCTCCGAGATGCTCTTCACTCCCGGGTACAACCGCAGCGTCAACGTGGACATCCGCTATGTGGTGTGGATTCTCAGGGAATATGCCCGCTTCGACCGTATCCTCTCAGAAATAGATTGCAAATAAACCAGTTTCCGAAGTATGAGAAAACTAACCTCCATAGTGTTACTGGCCGCCTGCCTGCTCCTGCAACCGGCTGTCAATCTTTCGGCCCAGCGCATACGCTCTGTGGACGTCCAAGTGTATATCAAGGATAATGGCAATGCCTTCATTAAACAGATATGGGACGTCGAAGTAGTCCGGGGCACGGAGTGGTATATTCCCATCGAAAACCTGGGAGGGATGGAAATCCGCGGCCTTAAAGTGGAAGAGAACGGAGTGGCGTTCATCGATGAAGGCCGCGAGTGGGATTCAGACAGGTCTCTTGCCCAGAAGGCCGGACGCTGCGGCATC
>JAFWPT010000392.1 GCA_017509375.1 Bacteroidales bacterium
TTAGCATCACCCATCTGAACCGGGACCTTCCCTGCAAGCTTGTTGTAACCGTCGGGAGCCGTGGTCTCTTCGATGTGGTAGGTGCTGTCGCCGTCGAGGCCGTAGATAATAGCATCGTAAGCTTCGGTCATGTCGATAACAGTTGTTGCACCTGTTTCGCCTGCTGCCGCCACACGGTAGTAAACAGTATTAGCAGCGGGGGTATCTACAGTGATAGATACAACATTAAGCGCTGTCGTTTCATTATCACGATACAGTGCAAACTGAGCGCCTTTCAAACTGTCGCCGTCTTCACTATTTGCTTTCTTCTGAATGGTAAGGTTATAGTCTTTAACTTCAACAGTGTTACCAGAAGTATTCTGTGTGGAATAGCTGGTAACTTCGGTGTTGGTCTCAGTGCCATCAAGAGATGCATACTGATTCAAAGTTGCGGTGTAAGTAACAACAATATGCTGATTCTCTTCAAGGGCTGTCATAACAGCAGCTGTGAAGGTATAAACTACTACCGTCTGAGATCCGTTTCCACCGGTTACGGTAACAGTGTAATCAGTATCCTTAACAAGGGCAGTTCCATTGGCCGTAACAGTAGCATCATTGTTGTAAGTGAGGCCAGCAGACATGGTATCCGTCAGAGTCGCTGCAAGATTTGTACCTTTACCGTCAGTAAGTGTAATTGTATAGGTAGCAGTATCGCCCACTTGAAGAGACTCGTTAGTTTCGTCAACAGTTTTACTATCAGTAACCATTGTATTCTTTTCAACAATAAGGGCCTCATCATCATAGGACTGGAGTGTACAGAGAGAGCCCAAGGAAGAAGTTACGAACCAATAACCGGTATCAAGATTACTGAAAACAGCCTGTTTGTCTGCAGTAGCTGTTGCAGTAGCGCTAGCAATTGCAACTGATGCAATCTTATCTTTTATACCATACAGAGCGTTTGCTACGACTGATGCATCGGTAATTGTATCAGCATTATCAAGAACATACTGTGTTCCATCAGAACTTACTGTAAAATGGAATCCTGCAGACTCGAGCAGCTTACCCAGACCATCAGGATTTTCAGTAGCATACTGATCTGCTGTAAGATAGTAAGAATATGCGTCAGGTTTTCCATTTCCATCAGTATCTGCTGATGTATAATTCAAAATCTTATAAGCACTATATGTTTCACCATTCAGTACATCCTGACTAGTACTCCCATCGGGAGCAGCTGTTCCTGTCTCAACTACGATGGTTGCCGCAAACGCGCTGGTGTTCAAACTAAGTACCAATACCATGGCAATCAGCAGAGCGAAGATCTTTTTTGCATTTTTCATGTACATTGCCTCCTGTTTTTTCGTTCTTTCCGGGACGTGGGTCTATGATACTGTTTTTGCTTACTACATTCTCATACGCCTGCGGTCGATCAAAAGGGCCGCGCCTGCGAGCAGGACCAGCATGCCGCCAAGAAGATAGAGCAGGTTGGTGCCGGGGCCGCCGGTGCTGGGCAGGGCATAACCTGTGCTGTTCGTAACGGTTAATGTATACGTTCTCGTTGCAGAATTGTAACTGACTCCACTTCCGCTCTGTGACTGGTTGGTGCCCTCATCGTAGCTTATACCCTGTGCGGTGACCCTTACCACCACAGCCTTTGACTTGAGCTGATACCCGGCCGGGGCGGCAGTCTCTATCAGATGATAGGTGCCAACAGGGAGCTCAAACACGGTGTTTCCGCTACTGTCGCGCAGCAGGCCGTCCGAACCGGAGGTCAGGCCGGTGTACAGTGCGGGGCTCTGCTCCGTCTCTCCGTCCTCCTCCAGGGCGTAGAGATCGAACACGGCGCCCTCCAGCTTGATATTGGGGTTGCCGATGTCAACCTTCTGAAAGCTCACTTTCTTGCGCTGATAGTTCAGGATCGTGAGCACGCAGGCCAGCGCATCAGACTCCCCATCTTCGCTGAGCGTCACACCATCCGGGTGCGTGCCAAGACTGATCGCGCCGGTGGGGCTGATGGTAAACCGGATATAGGCGGCCAGGGGATCATAGCCGTCCAGCGCCGTCTTCTCGCGCAGCTCATAGGTCCCGGCGGGCAGGCTGTTGTCGAGCCCCGGGAGAATGCCGTCCCCGTCCGTCACCAGATCCTCATAGCCGGGCATCGGGTTCAGGTCGATCGTGGTGACATCGCCGACGGTCACCTGCTTGTGAAGCGCAAAATGGACTCCGGCCAAAGGCGCCTTGGTGTCAGCATCCAGCTTGACAACCTGGAAGGTGTAGGGCCGGTTCTTGACGGTCAGGCTGGCGAGGGTGGTCCCTTCTGCCTGCGTCAGCTCATAGTAGCTCGTTGGGCCGCTTACCACGGTGACTACTCCCCCACTTACGTTGAAGATGATGGGGCTTTCCAGCCCGTGGTAAGGCCGCTGGACGCTTGTCTCCGTCAAAATGTAATCCTTGTCGTTGCTGAGAAAGGCGATCGTGATCAGGCCGTCAGCGTCAGAGCTGAAGGTTCCGAGCACGGCACCATTGCTGTCTGCCAGGGTGAAGACCGCTCCCTCCAGGGCGTTTCCGCTCCAGTCACTCTTTTTCAGGGTGAGGCCGGGGCGGTCGTTCGTGACGGTGACCACCTGGACGTTCGATCCATCGATGATCTGCCCGTCATCGTACAGAACCGTATAGGTGAATGTGGAGGAATCCTCTTCACCCTTCTGTCGGCCGCTCAGTGAAAGCGAATTTCCTGCCGCAATCGGAGTAACATTTCCATAGTTGCTCACAACCCCGGCTTCATTCACCGTGGGATTATCCGAGCTGATTGTAACCTCGCGGATGAAATAGTCCTGCACCCCCGTGGTTCCCGGGACAGGCAGGTGCTCATAATACCAGTAGAGGGTCTGCGGACTGACCTCATAGGACATCTGCATCAGGCTATCAGGCACCATCACAGGATTCTGCTCATCACCTGTGAAGAGGGCGAAGTAGACCGGATCGCGATCAGCCATATAATCCTCATCCCGCCAGACCTTGTTGACGCGAAGGCCCCAGCCCTTCAGGTTTCGGACAGTGACATTCGGGTCTGCGCCGGCGACCACGGTGCCGTTGACACCGGAGACTCCGTTTCGCTCGATTTCCGAGGCGTTTCCATATTCGTCGTACCTCTGGAAAGAATAACCATCCGGGATATCCGCCGGTCTTTCCTCAACACGGTATTGTGTCCCGGCCAGCACATCTCGGAGCTCCACTGTGTAGCCGGAACGGATCCTGCTTATGACGCCGTAAATCGAGGTGGTAAAGGTGGCCGCCTTCTTCTGGTCGGGATTCAACAGTGTCCAGTTCGAAACCCCGTCGCCGATCTTTACGAAGGTCTGCGCTGCCTTATCCCAGCGGCAATAATAGCCATCCGGGTCTTTCACATGATAGTTGTGCATATTGGCGAGGTCCAGTTCGTCAAATTCCGACGCCATATACAGGCGGAAACTGAACTCGGTGCCGTCCTCTGTCGCGGGAATGGTTGTCTCACCATCCTCGCGATAAAGCATCTTTTTGATGGTCAGCGTGCGCAGAGCGGCCGGGTTCACGTCGTTGACATACTTGACCTTGGGCCGTGCGTCGGTCGTGGCGGAATCGATCCCGTAATCGCTGCGCGTGCTGCCTCCTCCCACAGGGGTGCCCTCCAGTGAAACCCCGTTCGCGGTGACACTGCTGTAGACCGCCGTGTTCACGCCGCATTCTACGATCCGGTAAGAGATAATACCCTCCGGGAAGCTGATGTCGGCGGTCTCTCCGGGTTTGAGGAAAAATACATCCGCATAAGTGTTCCCATCAATGGTAAGGCTCTGGCTGTATTTCACCGGATTGATGGAGTCATGATAAAGTACATAGTTTGTATTCTGGTATTGGTCACTGGGCAGGGCATTCGTCAGGCGGTGCTCCGTCCCGTCCTCCGTCTGATAAACGATCTGATACGGGAACTCCGTCAGGATATTGCTCTCGTCCACGCCGGTAAGCTCTTTTGTAAGCTGCACGGTGCCCTTCTTGACAGCGGCCAGATTGAAGCGCATCTTCAGGTTGGAGGCGCCGGCGCCGCGCTCCATATAGAACATTTTCATGTGGTGGGTGGTGTCGTCCCGGAAAACGGTGCTGCCCTCGTCGAAGTACTGAAGGAGAAACTCGTCGACGTCCGCCTGCGAGGCGCCGGGGTTACGCTCGCGGTAGTTGTTCTCGAACACGGCTCTGAGCGTTGTCTGCGTCCCGTTTTCAACAACCACTCCCGTCCGGTAGTTGACGGAACCGCCCAAAGCACTGTGAATGCCGCCCAGATCAAGAACCAGCTCACCGTCCACATACAGCCAGAAGTCATCGTCGCCGGTAAATTCAAAGATGATGTCATGTCCCCAGGCGTCCAAACCGCTGGGTGTCTGGGTAAAGCTGGCTTCCAGTTCCATCCCGTAATAGTAATCCGGGTCTCTTACCAGATACAGCCGCTCGTGCTTCCTCGGGTCGGAATCCGGAAGATTCTCAGCAGAGATGGTTTTCTCATTTTTCGGGTTGAGCGACGCAAAGACACCGGCTTCCAAGTCGTCATAGGGCATGAACTGACCGTGCTTCAGCGTGTCTTTGCTGGAGCCGTCCATCGTACCCAGTTCGTTATAGACGACGAATTCACTGCCATGAAGGCTTGCAAAATTCTGGGTGCTGTCGAAGGCAAAATAGCCTGTTTCATCGTAAGTACTTTGTATAAACAGATGATCGACCGCGCTGGCGCCACCGAAAAGGCTTTCTAAGGACATTCCTGTCAGCGTTGCTGTCGGATATCCGTTAACCAGATTTGTGCTGAGAAGATCCTTTACGCCGTTCCATTGATTAAACGTGCTGTTCCCCATCACACTGTGCTGCAATGTTGTCGTAGGGCTGCCATCGTAGTTCCCTGTCGCTCCGTTATAATCAATAAGCCGCATGGTGATGCCGTATTGGGTATGCTCCACGGTTGGCACGGTTGTCAAATCATCGTCTACGTTCAGGTCCTGCATCACGGCAAAGTAGAAGTCCATTGCTTCTGCTGCCGGGCAGGTGACAATCCTGCCGTCTTCCACCTTCAGGCCGACATACGAGTAGTTTTCTTCATCCCAGGCCAGAATCGTAGAATAGTACTGGCCGTCCCGTCGTCCGTTTAAGTTGATGCCGATGGTATCGCCCGAAAGGATCTGTTCGCCGGTGATCTGCGGTGCGATGTACTTTTCGGAATACTGGTTGTACAGTTCATAGTAGAAATTGGGGTCGTTCGTTCCCTCCCAGTAATACTCCACAAAATTCCAGAGCAGAGTATTGATCTGCCCGCTGACCCATTCGATGGAGCCACCGTTTTCATAGACCGGGATGACCGTACCATCCGAGCTGATTGCGTAGTAATCGTATTTCAGCTTATCCTCGTTCCAGCTGCGGGTATATACGATGATGCGGGAGCCGTTTGTGATGCTCTCATCAGACACGCCGACCTTGGCTGCGGAATAGGTGAGGAAATAGTCTGTAGTCAGCTCCGAGAGCTCCACAAGCTTCAGCCACTCATTGCCCACGCTGCCTCCGACAGAAAAGCCACCTTCAACGCTGCCGCTGTATGACAGCGTGATGCTGCCGGACTTCAGGCAGATTTCTCCAGCGTGAACGCCTGACCCCGGAATGACCTGGATCTCACTTGCCTCATTTGCATCGCTGACAAGGTGAAGCCCGCTCTCGTCGATTTTCAGGTATTTTGTGCTCCCGTCGGAAACCGCAGAGAGATGATACAGGTCATCTCTTATCCAACTGAAAGTCCACATGGATATATCGCTGTCATTGGGAACAAAGAGCTGCTCCTTGTTGTTTGCTGTGCTCATTACGGTCAGCGGCTTGGCGTCGAGTGTATTGCCCTCGCCTTCACCGGCCATCATGGCTTTTCCGGCAACGCCGCCATTCCAGTTCATCAGACCGTAGGCTTTGCCGTCCAGCCCATACGGCTCACTCTCTATCTCGTCATAATACCAGAACTTGAGCCTGTTGTTGACGTCGTTGGCGCTATTCCAAGCGCAGAAGCGTGTACCGGCTGCACCTCGCTGCATATTCCAGTACCATTCGCCATTGTTCAGCATAAA
>JAFWPT010000393.1 GCA_017509375.1 Bacteroidales bacterium
GGGCGAGACGGAGCCGAAGTCCAATTATGATTGGTCAACGTACAAGTGGTGTAATGGTAGTTCCAACAGTCAAACCAAATACAACACCAATTCTTCATACGGAACGGTAGATAACAAGACCGTCCTCGACCCGGAGGACGACGCAGCCCACGTGAATTGGGGCGGCAGTTGGAGGATGCCGACAGACGCGGAGTGGACAGAATTAAGGACCAAATGCACCTGGACCTGGACAACCCAGAACGGAGTAAAGGGAAGACTCGTCACGGGCCCCAACGGGAAGAGTATCTTCCTTCCAGCCGCAGGCGGCCGGTACGACACGGGCCTTGGCAATGCCGGGTCCTACGGCTACTACTGGTCTTCGTCCCTCCATCCGTACCCGAACACCGCGTACGACGTCAGCTTCGGTTCCGACAATGTCCACTTGGGCGGCGGCGGCGGCCGCTACTACGGGCAATCGGTCCGTCCTGTCTCAGAATAACCGTGCAAGCCGAGAGGAGTCGCAAGCTTGCTTGCAGACTCCCGAGGCGCAGCCGGTTCATTGCGAAGCAATAAAAGGGCCAAGGCATAAGCCCAGCCCGGCAGCCGGATGCGAATGCGTCCGGCATCAGTCCTTCCGGTCTTGCGAAGCCCGAAGAACAATACGGCCGGAGGCCGTCGAATTATTGAGAGAAATGACTGCGTCTGGTTACTGAGATTTCCGAAATTCTTCTTCGGATGTAGGAGTTTGATGTTTGGTTTGCACAAGGGGTTGATCGGGATAGCCACCTGCCGCACCCGCCCTGAGCCATCGGCTTTCTGGTAAAATTTACTATCTTGGCACCATGAAACGACTTGGTGGCTTCACACATATTGCGCTGCTGGTGCCGGTGGCGGCATTGCTCCTTTTTGCTTCCTGCGGCAGGAACGGAAACACTTATGTAGAGTGGCTATATGCCTATATGCCTTTGCCGGACAGCCTGCAGTACTCCCGCAGCTTTTGGGAAGAGAACGTAAACAAGACCCTTGAGGTGCGCAAACGTATGAACTGGGGCATTCCGGAGCGGGAATTCCGGCACTTTGTACTTCCTTTGCGTGTCAATAATGAGTCCCTGGATGATTTCCGAACAGTCTATTCTGACACCCTGTGCCGTCGGGTGCAAGGGATGAGCATAGCCGACGCTGCCCTGGAAATCAACCATTGGTGCCACGAGCAGGCTACCTATGCTCCTGCAGACGCCAGCACCAGCGCCCCTATGGCTACAGTGCGCCGCGGGCTTGGCCGTTGCGGCGAAGAGTCGGTACTGACGGTGGCCGCCCTGAGGGCTGCAGGTATTCCGGCCCGCCAGGTTTACACTCCTCGATGGGCCCATACCGACGACAACCATGCCTGGGTGGAGGTCTGGGTAGACGGAAAATGGCACTTCATGGGAGCCTGCGAGCCCGCAGCTACACTGGACAATGCCTGGTTCAATGCACCCGTGTCGCGGGCAATGCTGCTTCACACCAAGGTCTTCGGCGATTATGAAGGGCCGGAAGACGTTATTCAGCGAACTCCTTGTTATACAGAGATAAACGTTATCCGTGGCTACGTTCCTGCCAGACGGGTTACCGTTATCGTAATGGATAAAGGCCGCCCCGTGGAAGGAGCGGAGCTGTCGTTCCACATCTACAATTATGCCGAATTCTACAAGGTGGCCTCTTATCGCACCGGGGCCGATGGCAAGGCTTCTTTGGATACGGGCCTGGGAGATATGCTGGTCTGGGCCAGAAAAGACGGCCGTTTCGGTTTCGCCAAAGCCGGCGGGGAAGACGTGGTGCTGTCTTTGGAACACACTGTGGGTGAGCGTTTTGCGGCCGACGTAGATATAGTTCCGCCGCCGGAGAACCCTATTCCGGTAGAAGCTGCTGAGGAGCAGGTTGCCGCTTGTGAGCGCCGGCTTGCCGAGGAAGATGCAATCCGTGCCGCCCACCCGCATGACAATCCCGATGCCGTCTCTTTCCTCCGGGACTACGGCTCCAGGGGGGAGGCCCTGCTTGCCCTGCTGCCACCCAAAGACCGCGTAGACGTAAGCAGGGACGTGCTTGAAGATGCTCTGGCGGTGGACAGCCCGTCTCCATACGTGCTTTCTCCGAGGGTAGAGCTGGAGCCGCTCCTGCCGTTCCGCCGGGAAGTCCTGGCCTCCGGCATTGGAACCCGGCTGGCCGGCCCCGACGCCGTTGCATCGTGGGTGCGGGACAGCATCGCCCTTGTGGACGGCCGTAACCCCCAGCAGCTCAGGACGGCACCTATAGCCGTCTGGCGTGCACGCAAGGCAGATTCGGCAGGCCGTGACATTTTCTACGTCGCCCTCTGCCGTGCCCTCGGTTTCCCGGCACGCAAGGATGAAGTTACCGGCAAGACGCAGTACCTTGCGGACGGCGTGTGGACAGATGTGGACCTTGACGGCGAAACTCCCGAGCGGGTGGCGCCGCAGGGCACTTTGAAACTCAGCTTCGCTCCCGGTCAGGCGGCCCCTGAATACTACCGCCACTA
>JAFWPT010000394.1 GCA_017509375.1 Bacteroidales bacterium
AGTAGATCGCTTCTGTCAGCGCTGCTGTCGTATTTTTCATATGATATATTGTTTTGCGTTATATCGTAAGCCGATACAAAGGTAAGCGATATATTTGAATTTGCAAAACTTTTTTGTGAAAAATAAAGAATCCGCAGTAGATCATATAACTTAAGGGGTCTTATTTGGCTCCGGAATAACGTCCCGGAGCGCCGCCGGTCAGCTCGGCTCCGGTCAGCCGCTCTATCGCAGGCGCCTGGAAATGAATCGCGCGGATAGTACGGTCATCGTGGACGTGGAGGACCTGGTCTTTGCCGAATATGACCTTGGCCGGGTTCGGCTCTGGTGCCGGGATGGGGTATCCGGCATTGCCGGCCATTCGCTGTCTTCGTTGCAGGAAGAGTTGGACCCTGAAGTATTCATGCGGGTGTCCCGCAATCATCTGGTGCGTCTCAGCGAGATCGGCCGCATCCGCTCCACCTTGGGCCGTAACAAGATCCTAAACCTCAAACCTCCCTTTGAGCAAACGGAGATCGTCATCACGGCGCCCGTTGTCAGGGCCCTGCGGGAAAAGCTTTCCGCTTAGACCTTCCTTCGTCATTCCGGGCTTGACCCGGAATCTCCTTCTGCCAGGGGCGAAAAGGGGTGGTTTTGCCCCTGGCGACAAGAAAAACAGGTTGCCGGGGGCAAATTGAGGCAGTTTTGCCCCTGGGAAGCAGCTGCCGGGCACAAAATGGGGTGCTGGTGTGCCCGGGAAGCGAAATAATGGGTTACCGGGCACAAAAACGGCCTCTAGCGTGCCCGGCAGCAAGTAAGGGCGCCGATAAATGGGATATTTACCAGTTAAAGAATCTGCCGACATGGACATAAAGTAGCCATGCAGCCACGAGCATGGCAAACTTGAAATGACTTCGTCTGAGAGCTTTCAAATCCTCGGGCGATATACTTTCGTCATCTTTATGCTCACGATAATCTGCGATAATCGCAATTGTGGCTCCAAGAATGACGATGATAAGAAATACGTTAATGATAATTCTCCAAGTTGCCATAGTAATTATCCCATTAAATTTCGATTTGCAGGTGCGAATTTACGAAGAAATCCTGAAAAGACTCTTCCGGTACTCCCTGGGGGTGACGCCTTTCATCCGGAAGAAGAAGCGGCCGAAGGTGGTCGAGTCGGCATAGTTGATCCTTTCGGCGATTTCGTCAATGCTCAGGTTGGTGCTTTCAAGAAGCCAGATGGCCTCCATCAGGAGCAATCGGTTGATGTACTCCACGACGGTCCTCCTGGAGACCTGCCGGACAACCCGGGAGAGATAGGTGGGCGTAACGTTCAAGGCATCAGCGTAGAAATCAATGCCGTGTTCGTGGACATAATGTTGCGGAAGCAGGTGTATGAAGTCCATGAACAGGTCTTCCGCTCTTTTCCCGAACTTGCCATGCTGTGTCCTCTGGGAAAGAATGGACGAGAGGTCCATCAGGAAGAGTGCGTACAGATTCTTGAGCATCTCCTCGCGAAGGGGATTCTCGGACACGAGATAATCTCCAGCCAAACGGATCAGTGAGCTGAGCCGTTCGCAGTCTTCGGGAGAACTATCTACAACAGGCTGACGCATTTCAAAGATAGGGAGAAGCGCCGAACGGACGGCATTCCGGATGGATGGCGTCCCTGCAGAAAAGGATTCGTCGGCTACAAGACAAAGGCTGGCATAGTCTTCGGATACGTCCTTTACGCTGATAGGGAAACCGGGCATATAGATAAACAAGTGGTTTCTTTCTGTCGTTATCTCCCTCCCGTTGTAGAGAAGGATGGAACTGCCTCTC
>JAFWPT010000395.1 GCA_017509375.1 Bacteroidales bacterium
ACCTGGCCAGCACGGACGGCTCTCCCATGCTCAGGCTGTCTTTCAGCAGCATCGTCATAGCACTGGCCCTGTTCTTTGTTTTCCGCTACATCAATTATGCCGCCTACGCCATATTCCAGAACGTCCGTTACGCCACTTATATGAGGCAGTATGGCCGCAAGACGGTACGTAAGGACGAAATCAACTTCTCATTGGGAAAAAGCATCATCAGCATTCTTGTGTGGTTCATCTATATCATCACCGTGATAGTGATGCTGCGGATACCTACATCCTCTCTGACCGTCATAGCAGGAGGTCTGTCTGCCGGTATCGGTATCGCTCTAAAGGACGTTTTGAACAACTTTATCTACGGTATCCAGCTGATGTCCGGGCGTATGAAGGTTGGTGACTGGATAGAGTGCGACGGAGTTCGCGGCAGAGTTACCAAGATAAGCTACCAGAGCACCCAGATAGAGACCATTGAAGGGGCTGTAATATCGTTCCTTAATGCCACTCTGTTTAACAACAACTTCAGGAACCTTACCAGGAACAACGCCTATGAATTCGTTAAGATTGTGGTGGGCGTGAGCTATGGAACGGACGTGGAAAAGGTCCGGCAGGTATTGGTAGATGCTATGCAAGAGATGCGGACCAAAGACAATTACGGACGCGAGGTGGTTGATCCGAAGAAAGGGGTGTATGTGGTGTTTGACGGCTTCGGCGACAGTTCAGTGAATATCGCCGTGAAACAGTATATCCTGGTAGCGGAGAAGATCAGCTATGTCGACAGAGCCAAGGAAGTTATCTACGCCGCCTTGAACAATGCCGGCATAACTATCCCGTTCCCTCAGTGCGACATACACGTAACACAAGATATTTCATAACTATAAACCAGCGATGGATAGAAGACGTTTTATCGGAACATTAGGACTCGCTGCCGCGGCAGGAGCCTCTATGCCGGCCTTGAGTTCTTGTTCTGGCCCCCACGAAGCCTCCGGACTCGGAGAAGTAAAAGAGTCATATCAGGCCGACCTTCTTGTAGTAGGAGGCGGCCCTGCCGGCGTCTGCGCGGCTGTAGCGGCCGCCCGCAAGGGATTGAAAGTACTGCTGGTGGATAACGGCAACTGCCTCGGCGGCATGGGGACAAAAGGCCTGGTCGGGCCTTTCATGACCTGCTACGACGCAGCGGGAGAGAATATGATAATCCACGGCCTGTTCGAAGAAATAGTTGACAGGCTCATCGCCGAAGGAGGTGCTATCCACCCTTCCAAGATACGCCAGGGCACAGAATATACCGCCTGGATAAGCGAAGGCCACGACCACTGTACTCCTTTCGACCCGGAAATCCTGAAAAAAGTTTACGACCGCCTTTGCGCAGAGGCTGGCGTGAAAGTACTTTTCCATGCTAGCTTCGTAAGTCCGATAATGAAAGGCCGAAAAATACAAGGCGCCGTGCTGCTTACTCCCTCCGGGCTGGAAGCCGCACGGGCCAAATTGGTCATAGATGCTACCGGAGACGGCACTGTGGCCTACCGTGCCGGCGCCCCGTGCGTATTCGGAGACCCTGGAAGCGGACGCGTCCAGCCTGCATCGTTGTTTTTCCGCATAAACAATGTGGACACATACCGGCTGATTGCCGACGTAGTCCCCCACCTGCCGGAGTTCCGGCGCGTCAACGGGGTAAGCTACCGTTGCCTCCACTGGAGGGTGGCTGAAGCCGAAGCCGCCGGCGAATGGGACCTCGCCCGGAAGTCGGTAAACATCTGGCGCTCAGTGGAGAAGGACCAATGGGTAGTGAACTGCACCCGCATCCACGGAGTGGACGCCACCAATTGCGAGAGCCTCACCGACGCCGAAGTCGAAGGCCGCCGCCAGGTAGAGGAACTGATGAATTTCTTCCACAAGTACGTACCCGGATGCGAGGTAGCTACACTGATGGGCACCGGCTCCACTATGGGCATACGCGAATCCCGCCACGTCCATGGCGACTTCGTGCTGCCGGTACAAGATCTGATAGACGGAGTGATTCCTGAAGACAATATTCTTCTGAGTGCCAACTCAATAGATGTACACGGCGCGATGGGAGGTCCCGCAGGCGGCCTGTACATGCCTATAAAGAAGAACATGTACGGAGTACCGTACCGCTGTCTGGTGCCCAAGGATGTTGAAGGCCTGCTGCTTGCCGGACGCTGCATCAGTGCCGACTCCGCCGCCGCAGGCGCAATTCGTGTAATGCCTCCTGCAATGGCTATAGGCCAGGCGGCAGGCATAGCGGCGGCTCTTTGCCTGGCCTCCGGAGCGTCGCCGGCCAGCCTTGACTACGCTGACTTGAAGCCCGCCCTGCTTGAGCAGAAAGTGTTTCTTGGTTAATCGCGTATGCTGCTGAGTCTGTTGTACGTACTCATTTCCGGCATCGCCCTGCCGGTAGGAGGTATCCAGATGCAATACTTGTGGCGCAACCAGCTGGGGGACGTGTATTCGCTCGGACTCGGCAGCGCCGCATGCCTTGGAGCCGCTGCCGCCACCATGTCGGGATGGTGTTCGTTGACCGTCGGGAGTTTCATCTGTACGCTCATCTGCACCATAGTCTGCTTTTTTGTAACCCTGCGGGTAAATACCCAGAGCCTGATTACCTTCGGTATCCTGTTCGGCACCTTCATAGGTTCTCTGGGCACTATAGTAGTAACCAATGCGCCCAACGGAGATCTTCTGAAACAGTATTACCTATGGGGCGCCGCAAACTTCCGGCTGGAAGGAGTAACTACTTGGGACATAGTATTTTCCCTCTGCCTGTTCGGTATCGGTATCACTGCCGCCCTGCTGGACAGCGGGCGCCTTACCCGGCATTTCCGCGGCGAAACAGAACTCAGCAAGATCCACAAGGCGATGAGCTTGC
The DNA here is from genome assembly GCA_017509375.1 of Bacteroidales bacterium. The sequence continues at coordinate 2,876 of JAFWPT010000395.1, forward strand.
TGGCCATAATGTTCCTGGTTACCAGCGCGGTAAGCATCTGCGGTCCCATAGGGTTCATATCTCTGGGCGTTCCCAACCTCAGCCGCATTCTCTGCAAAAAGGAAGATATTCGCTTACACTACCTCATTTCTTCCGCCATGGGTACCGGCATGCTGATCATAACATATCTCGTGGTGCAGTATGTCAACTTCGGAATATACCTTCCCATCAGCGCCACAATGGCCATCATAGCCCTGCCGCTGATGGCAATTCTTTTCGTGAAACGATAAGAATTGCCATTCTCCTTCTGAACCCCCGCCAGCTGTCGCTGTCGACCCCTGTCAGGGGTATTTCGGCCTCCGGCCGGTCGCTTTCAGCGACTGTTGACGAAACTTTTTTCGTCAACAATTCTAACTTTTCGTGAAACGATAAGAATTGCCATTCTCCTTCTGAACCGGATGCGGATTATTTTGCGATGGCGACGCTCCTGGTCTCACGGATTACAGTAATCTTTACCTGTCCGGGATAAGTCATCTCATCCTGTATGCGCTGTGCTATATCAGTGGAGAGGCGCGCAGCCTGCTCATCGGATACCTCGTCGGCCCCTACGATGACACGCAACTCACGGCCGGCCTGGATAGCATAGCTCTTGGTGACTCCGGGATAGGAGGCCGCCAGGTCTTCCATACCCTTGAGCCTCTTGATATAAGACTCGATAACCTCGCGGCGGGCACCGGGACGGGCACCGGAAATGGCATCTCCCACGAGCACCAGGGGCGCATAGATGGAAGTCATTTCCATTTCCTCATGGTGAGCTCCAATACAGTTGCAAATCTCGGGACGCTCCTTGTACTGTTCTGCGAGCTTGGCGCCAAGCAGCGCATGAGGCAGTTCGGGCTCTTCTTCGGAAACTTTGCCTATATCGTGAAGCAAACCGGCGCGCTTTGCAATCTTGGGATTCAAACCAAGCTCAGATGCCATTATGGCACAAATATTAGCGACTTCGCGGGAGTGCTGCAGTAAGTTCTGACCGTAGGAACTGCGGTATTTCATGCGTCCTATCATGCGCACCAGTTCAAGGTTCATACCGTGAATTCCAAGGTCGATGCAGGTACGCTTTCCGGTCTCGAGTATTTCCTCTTCCAGCTGCTTGCTGACCTTGGCAACGACTTCCTCGATACGGGCTGGATGGATACGTCCGTCTATTACCAGCTGATGCAGAGAGAGGCGGGCGACTTCGCGGCGCACCGGGTCGAACGCGCTGATCAAAATGGCATCCGGAGTATCGTCCACTACTATTTCCACACCTGTAGCTGACTCAAGGGCGCGGATATTCCGGCCTTCGCGGCCAATTATACGGCCCTTTACTTCATCGTTGTCGATAGGGAAAGTGGTCACTGCGTTCTCTATGGCGGTCTCCGTGGCAGTACGCTGTATTGTATTGATAACTATGCGCTTAGCCTCTCTGGCAGCATTCAGGCGGGCCTCGTCCATAGCATCGTTTATGTATGCCTGGGCTTCGGTACGGGCCTCAGCCTTCATATTCTCTACAAGCATGTTCTTTGCATCCTGGGCGCTCATCCCGGCTATAGTTTCCAGCTGGCGGTTGGCCTGCGCACGAAGTTGCTCCGCTTCTTCCATCTTGGATTCCAGCACCACCTTCTGGGCGTTTACCTGACCGCGCTGGGAATCCAGGTCATGCTGACGCTTGTTGAGTTCCTTCTCCTGGTCTTTCAGTTGATTCTCACGGTTTTTGATGTTGTTTTCCCGATCTCGGAGTTCATTGTTGCGCTGGCTCACTTTCTGGTCGTGCTCACTCTTAAGCTGGATAAACTTTTCTTTTGCCTGGAGAATCTTCTGCTGCTTGATGTTTTCCCCTTCGATTTCTGCTTTTTCTATGATTGCTGCGGCCCGGTTGCCTGCGGCAGCCCTGGTGACCGCTATATATATCGCCAGGGCAATAACGGCTCCGGCAATTGCTGCTAGTATGTAATATAAGAACATATATATAGTTATTAAAAATTTTACAAAAATATTATTTTTCCACGAAAACCACAATACACCGGTGTGCAAAAACACAAAAATGCGAAACAAAAGAGAAGGGGCTGACTAAAAACTATTAAAGTCAACCCCTTCATTCATAAATAAGCCGTCAGCCGAATAGTCAGAAAATTGTCTGGCTCGAATGATTTGGGCTCCGGTCCGGTTCAGGGATCCTGCTGCCTGGCAGGCCTGCCTTCCGCGGTCCGAGTTTTCCCGGTAAGTAAAAAACTTGATGTTTTCTCCTCTTGGGCCTGGCGGCTTAAAAGTCTGTTATTTCAATTTTGCCAGATACGCGTCCAGATCATCCTGAAGCTCTTTTGCTTCAGTGCCCAGCAACTGCATCTTTTTCTGGCAGGCGATACGGTTCACAGTTTCGTTCAAGGTCACAATGATGAGCTTGTCCAGTGCGGACTTGTCGGGATACTTGGCATCGTAAGAATTGTACTTGCGGTTTATTTCATCCGCCGCCAGGCGCATAGTCTCTTCCATCTCGGGAGAGGGAGCCACCATAGGGTATTCAATGCCGGCTATCTTGAGTTTTATGTTCTGTGCCATGGCTTACTTCTCCAACAGTTTGATGCACCGGTCTATTTCCCGTACCAGCTTCGTAATGCGCTCTTTGGCAAGAGCCGGATCGCCGGCTCCGCTGAATGCATACTGGAGCTTAAGGTTGTCTATCTGTCCGTCTAGCTCTGCTATGGTTTCCTTGTTCGCCGCAATTTCGGCTTTACAGGCCTCAAGCTCGGCTGCAAGGACTTCAGAACGCTGCTTCTCCGTTTCGTACAAGGAAATCAGCTTCTCAATACTTGTTTTAATATCCTCTAGCATCGTAACAAATA
>JAFWPT010000049.1 GCA_017509375.1 Bacteroidales bacterium
GACACCAATCATGAAAAGATCGCGCGCCAGTTGTCTCCCCGGCGACTCCTTCGACAGGTCGAGCGAATTGATGCGGTCTAGCTCTTCGCGGGTGAGATAAATGGCATCGCAATCGGATTTCGGGGCCTTGAACGACTGTGCCAGATAGTTGCAGTTGGCGTGGCAGCCGTCTTCCTTGGCACAGCGCAGCACGGTCTTGAGTATCTTGATGGTCTTTCCGATAGTATTGAGACTGTACGAGTTCTGTTTCAGGAACGCTATGAAATCGCGGTAGAAATTCATGTCGATTTCATCGAAATCGTAGATATGCTGCCGGTGTTTCTCGAATTCTGCCAGCCGATTGAATACCATGCCGACCGAGACCACCGTTGACGGCGCAAAATTCCTTCCCGTATAGGTGGCACGCCCGCCACTCTGAATCTGCTGAAGATACATATGTCTGTATTTCAAGAAGGATACTCTTTGCTCTTTTTCTTTCGCCGCATGCATCCGTGCCTGTGCTTCGTTTTCCTTACGGCGCAGCTCCGCAAAGCAGACATCGTCTACGACTTTCCGCACCTGCTCCGGACTTATGCCGCCGCCCTTCTGCAATACGTAATTAATGCCGTTTTCGATGGCATGCTCCTTCTGCAGAAGATCTTTCCCTTCCGGCGACTTGATGAACCGGCCCCATTTCAGAGAGTTTCGGTCAAGTTGGTAGGTTTCGATATCCACTCTTATTGGCGTGGTCTGAATGATATTGACTTTCGGACTAGTCATTTGCACCCGGACTTGAAGCGCAGCCAGACCTCTGGACTTGCGTGTCCGGATAGAAAAGAATACCCCCATATCCAATATTTTTATCCATGTTACAAATATGCGAATATTTCCACCTCGCTACGCAATTGCTACGCAAAAGAGAAAAACCGTCCCTGATTTGTCCCCGATGGGCTGCTGCCAGACCAAGGCCAAGAGTCTCTACAGGGGAAAACGATACATATTTATATATACGACAATCCGGGTCGATTCTCCGTTCCGGAAGTAGACGGTTCCTGTCTCCCAGATTCCCTTTGGCGACGGTAAATGTTTGGAAACGTTCGGAGAAAAACTCTCTCCCGAATCTGGCCGGGATGATACCAACAAGTGCCAAATGTAAATGAATCAGCATTTTATGTATTACGACAAGGAGGCGGCGGAACTGTCTTGCACTTTTTTTTCGAAAAAAAAGAAATTTTTTTGACAATCGTATATGAAACTATTTATCTTTGCGGGCTGTACAATACGCGTTTTATCTATGTATTGATGTGCGTGTTGCACTTGAGAAACAGATAAGTACGCAAATAAATAAATGAATATGAACAGAAAGTTTTTTGTTTTGATTGCAATCGCGGTTCTCGGACTGGTCGGTTGCCAGAAAGATGACGAGTATACCGGCAACGGCATCCGCTTCAGCGTGTTGTCTGGTACGGAGGGGACAAGAACCAGTTACAGCGGAGCTATTTCGAATCAAGGAGAATCCAGATTTGAGCGTATCGACTGGACTGTCAACGACTTAATCCGCATCTACTGTCCCGAATCGTCAGAACCGGCCGAAACGCATTATCAGGACTATAAGGTAACGAGCTACTCAACCGCGTCCAACGGCAACAGCCGGGGCAAGATTGCGATGGCCGACGTTACCGCCGAGCCCCTGCAGTGGAACGATACCGAAGGGACACCGCACGACTTCTTCGCTGTCTATCCTTCCCCCGCGACGACCGGTATCGCATCCGGATTCGGCATGAACGAATCTACGGTTACCCCCGCCTTCCCCGGGATACAGACGCCGACCGGCATCACAGGCTCCGCGTCAGCAGGCTATGTAGCAGCTCCCGACACGCGTTACCTCTATATGGTTGCCAAGACCTTGGACGTCACCGAACCGGGCACCTCCGGCAACGAGGTGTTTCTTGAATTCCTCCCGATGGTGACGGCCATAGAGTTCACTATCACGAACAACTACAGCAATCACGCCGACATGAAAATCACGGACGTGTCCCTGCAGACTTCTGCATCTGGAGCGAAACTGCACGGAACTACCTCGGCCAATCTTGCCACAGCATGGTCGGGTACAGTTCCTTCTTTCCCCGTCCCGACCAACGGCGGCGCGACGGTCGGCATACCCTTGGGCTCCCTGTCCGAGCCGCTGGTGGTCAACTATGGCAAGACGGTGACGTTCACCTTCCTGCTGCCGCCGTTCGCAGCGACCGACCTGACCTTCGGTATCACGACCACCACGGGCGGTACGCGCTACACCAAGCTGAGCACCAGCGCCAACGTACCGATTGAATTCGGCGCACGTCAGAAACATTTTGTACAAGGCATCCTCGTGCCGGAGCACGCCACCTGGATCGTGGCCGGCAACGTCATCGTGACGCCTTGGACGGAAACGAGCATAGATCTGGAATTCTCCGAATAAAAACGACATATCTCCGTAAAACGAATGCGGTATCCTATCATATAATGGCTTCGGTTGCAATCGGTCAGCATCTGACGCTGACCGGTTCAATCATTAATAAAAAAAAACATGAAAAAGAAAACGTATCTATTCTGCGCGACGGTACTGGTCGCAGCCTGCAGTCTTCCCGGTTGCAACGATGACGAATCGGCTGCTCCCGAAAAAGAAATCCTGATATCGGTCAATGCAGAAGATCCTGCCACCCGTGCCGGCATCGCCGGCGAACAGGGTGATTCGCTGGTGTTCCTCGGCGAGGACGGCAGTGAGGCGCTGACGCTCTATGAGCATGTCTCGCAGATGACCGGCTTCCCGGAGGAACTGGCCACCAAGGGCTCGACCCTCACGACCGCCAATATCGCCCAATTCGGTCTGGACGGCTACCTGACAACGGCGATCACAGGAAAGCCGACACACTACATCGACAACGGCCAGGTGAACAAATCCGGCAGTGCATGGACGCTCTACCAGACCGGTACGACGCCCTACAACTGGGTGAACGGAACTTCCATCGCCTTCTGGGCGCGGGCTCCTTACACGCAAGCCGTTACCGTAGCGAGCGGCTATGGCACCATGAGCTTTAATTACACGCTGCCGGAGCACCAGACCGACAACGCCGATGCCACGCGGCAGCAGGACATTGTGGCGGCCTATGCCAATGCCAGCTATAACGACACCGAAGCCGCCGGTACGCCGGGTATGGTGAACTTCACGTTCGGCCATGCGCTCGCTGCCATCCGGTTCGACATCTCCAACCTGACTTCCGGCTATACGGTGACGAAAGTGACCCTTTCCGGCGTCAATGCGGGCGGCTCATGTACGGTTACACCGCCGTCCACCACGGGCGCAGCTCCCACCTTCGCCTGGACGCTGGGTTCGACCACCGGCACTTATGTCCAGACGCTGTCCGCGTCTGATTTCGGCACCGCGACGGTCGGCGGAAGCAACCGTACCGCGGTCCTCAAGGAAAACGGCGGCAAGGTGTTCTTCATTCCGCCGCAGACTTTCGGCACAGGAGCAACCGCCACGCTGACCCTGAGCGACGGCATAAACACGGTGGATGTCACTGCCAGCCTCGCAGGCAAGACAGTGGCCGCATCCAACATGTACACCTACAATGTCACCGCCACCATGACGGTGTGGGAGTACACTTTGGAAAGCCTCTCGAACCTCGTCACCTACGGGCACCTTGCGGCGCCGGATTTCGGTTCCGTAACCGTCAACAGCTACAAGACGAGCAACACCAGTTCAACCCCGGTTCCGGTGGCATGGACCATCCAGTATTCCGCCAACGGCACCACATGGAAAAACTCCCTCGCAGAAACCACGGGCGACAAGTTCGGGCTGGCCATTTCCGCCCAGGACGGCAACAGCAACACCATCACGGCCTCCGTGGCCCGCGCCCATACCGAATCTGAGCACCAGGTATCCTCAGGAGGTGTCGAAGAATCCGCCGTGGCCACCCTGCGGAGCCGTACTGCAATCGGTTCCTCGACGAATTACTTCGACCTCTCCAAGCACCCGTTCTACCCGCCCGCCAGCGTGGCAACAAGTGCCGAGGAGGCACAGGAAACGGCCAACTGCTATGTCATCACGGCGCCGGGATACTACAAGTTCCCGCTCGTTTACGGCAATGCCATCAAGAACGGTGCAACAAACTATCAGTCATTCTGGCCCCAACACGGTACTGCGGACGAAACGACCGGCAATAATATTGCCTATTATCTACGCCGGTTCCTCCAGCATAACGACCAATATATCACGGACCCCTGGCTCAAGAACAACGGAGCGACGGTCTCTGATGCGGTCGTTCTCTGGCAGGATGCGCCCTATTTGCTCGAAGACAGCAACATCTCCATTTCGGGAGATTATGTCCAATTCTACATCCCGGAAGAGCATATACGGCCCGGTAACGCCGTCCTTGCCGTGCGCAACGCCAGCGGGACCATCCTCTGGAGCTGGCATCTCTGGGTGACGGAGAAGGATCTGACACC
>JAFWPT010000396.1 GCA_017509375.1 Bacteroidales bacterium
ATCTTCTTCAGCATCAAAGGGTTATTTCACTCTTCCCGACGGTAGCTCCGTTTGGCTGAACAGGGGCAGTTCTCTGTCGTATAAAGGTAATCTTGACGGCAGCACAAGGAAAGTTTCATTGGAGGGCGAAGCTTTCTTCGATGTGAGCCATAACCCGGATCGTCCTTTCATAGTTCAGGGCAAGGATATGGATATCACCGTGACCGGCACCAGATTCACTGTCACCTCCTATCCTGAACAGTCAGGCGCCGTCTATCTGGAAGAGGGCTCCGTGACAGTTAAAGGAGAGGCCTTCCCGGAAACTCAACTCGCTCCCGGACAGGGAATCGTTTTTGACGACAACACCCTCTCTTGGAAGAAAGTCCCCATAGTTGCCAAGGATCACACATGCTGGACCCAAGAACGTCTTGTATTTACGAACACCGCTCTTTCCGATGTGTTCACCAGCCTGGAGCACTGGTACCATATTTCCGTGATTTGCCCCAACAGGGAATTCCTGGATAAAACCCGCATCTCCATGACCGTCCGTCAGGAAACTCCGGACAACATCTTTGAATCGATTGCCCTCCTCACGGGCATTTCATATTCCCGCGAAGAGGGCAACAGGTTCGTCGTCCGGAAGTAATCCGTCAGCTGCAGCTGTAAGGGCCGTGAATAGCCTTTACCTTGTAGGAATAGTCCGTGTCGTCAAGTACATACACGTAGAATTCATTTCCTCCGGGTGAGACGCGTATGACTACGTGTCCTTCGGTGCATTTGCAGGCGCCGTATATCTCAGGGTACGCTGAGACAAGGCTGGCTGGGATGCCGGTGAAGAACATATCCTGAGTACCCGAATACGACTGGATCAGGCTTTGCTGCGGCTGTTCGGTACGTTCATAGAAACTTTGCGTGACCACCACGTCCGGAGTGTATGCGGCTGCTTCAATGTTATAGGATGGCTCGTTGGACATGTGGTGATGTGCCTTCATTGCTTCGATGTGCCTGCCTATGGCATTTGACAGAGTGCTGCAAATGTTCTGGTTATTCAAGTCGCCGCTGGCAAAGAAGTCAAAATTACCGTAACTCAGCAAAAAGGCGCAGGAGAGGCCATTCTCATTCAAACTCAGGCTGGTTTTATCCACAACAGAGGTCCCATTCCACACCAGTCCGCTGCCGGCATAGTTCCGGATCTGGAAAATCGGATAAGCGGAGGCATTGTAAAGCTGCACTATCTGGCTGTTGGAGCCCACGGCAAAGCGTTCGACCTGCAGACCCGAATTTGCCGTGTTGTAGGCAACGAACTGGCTGTAGCTTTGAAGCAGGTCCGACTCTTCACCGGAACCGTAGTCCGGGTACGAGCGGTCAATAAGCTTGTTGAACTTCACCCGTTCATACAGTGCCGTGACGCCGGCAAGCCGGTATCCTCCCTGTTCATGCGTCGAACGTCCACTGCTAAAATAGCCAAGGTGATCCAAATGGTAGTGCGTGGCAAGGAAATAGTCCATCCTATTATGGCCGGCCGGCATAAAATATTTTACGTATGCAGCCTGGGTCTGCCACGGTATAGCGCTTGCCGATGGCCTTGTTGGAGCGTTGGGGTATTCCTTCTCTGACAAATTATAGTTGTAAAGGTCGCCTGCATCCACCATCATCGTGGTGCCGTCGGGGAAAATGTAATAAAAACATTCTCCCCTTCCGGTACTTATGGCGTGAATGTCCAGGACCCCCTCCTGCCACAAGGGCAGAGGGGCATCCACGGACGCTTCATTATAGGCGACTGACTCGTCTCTTCATTGCGGATTGAGCACTTCCAGGCCCGTGCTGCCTGAATCGGTATTGTTTGAGTTGGATGCCACCGTCCATCCGCAGACGGATGCAACGTACTTTGTTCCGCCGGCTGTTACAGTTGCATTATTGGTGATGGATGCTGAATAGTTCGTGCACCCTGAGATTTCAGAACCGGCAGTTATTGAATTGGCAGCCGTGTCACACCCTACGGCACCTGCAACGCCGCCAATACAAGGGAAGTTGATAGGACCTGTGCCACAATAAAGAGCCGAACTGATATTTCTGACGCGTCCATTTACTTCTATAGCGCCTTTAGAGGAATCCGCACTATCTCCATTCGTGCAATCGATCACACGGTTATGGGCGCATCCTACGACTC
>JAFWPT010000397.1 GCA_017509375.1 Bacteroidales bacterium
AGAATGGTTCAGGAGAGGCTGACAATTCTTTTACGTGGATTATTTTACCCTGATAGTCAACTTTATATTAGAATACTGTTAACAAGGAGATAAGCAATGAATCAACTTACTGTTCGTGAAATAGTTCTTTGTGGCCTGTTTATAGCTCTTATCACCACGGGAACCTTTATCCGCATCCCGGTGGGAACCGATGTGTACACTCTGCAATTCATGTTCACCCTGCTGGCAGGGTTGGTACTGGGAGCCCGACTGGGAGCTATTGCCGTAGGTTCTTATGTTTTGCTGGGGCTGGTGGGAGTGCCAGTCTTTGCCTCAGGCGGCGGCCCGGCCTATCTTCTGCAGCCAACCTTTGGCTATTTGCTGGCTTTTATCCTGCAGGCCTGGTTTTGCGGTTTCTCTGTTCGTCGCTCACCTGATATATCCTATCGCCGTTTGCTGGTAGCGAATTTAGGCGGCATGATCATCGTTTATCTGATTGGCATCACCTGGTTCTATCTCGTATCTAATTTTGTGATAGATGCGCCCATCCCTCTCTGGACGGCCATTCTCTACTGCGGCATCCTGCAGGCTGTACCTGATTTTCTCCTATGCATGGCTGCGGCGGCCATAGGTCTGCGCTGCTGGCAAAGTGGTATTTGGGTGGAGGAAGCCAAGCATAATGCCGCCCATAAGGAGGTATGTGCATGAGCCGGAATCTTTTCGTCACGGGCACGGGGACAGAGATTGGCAAGACCTATGTGGCTGGCCTTATAGTAAAAAAACTCCATGAGGCCGGTCTGGATGTGGCTTATTACAAGGCGGCCATGAGCGGCAATAAGCGATGTGCAGATGGAACCCTGATACCTGGTGATGCCTTGTTTGTCAAAGAGTTTGCTCACCTTTCTCAAAGCCTTGAGAGCATGTGCCCTTACGTCTACGAACACGCTGTCTCACCCCACCTGGCCTCCCGCCTTGAAGGGCATCCCGTCCGCATGGACGTGGTGGAAAAGTCCTTTCAGGAACTCAGCCGTAAACATGATTACGTGGTAGTAGAAGGCAGCGGTGGCATAACCTGCCCTATCGGCTATGACGAAGAACGCATACAACTGGAGGATATCGTCCGGCAGCTTGACCTGCCCAGCGTAATGGTAGCAGATGCTGGCCTTGGCACCATCAACGGCGTAGTGCTGACCCATGAGTACATGAAGCAGAAAAAGCTGCCTTTGAAAGGCATAATCTTCAATAACTTCCACGCCGGTGATGTTATGGAAGAAGACAACCGGCACATGTGCAAGGAAATGACAGGGCTGCCAGTGCTGGCCTGTATTGCCAGGGGAGATAAGACAATTCGTGGCCTTGAGGCAGAAAAACTCGCAGCCCTGTTTGATTGATTGTATCTACACGAGGTATATATTTATGAGAATAACTAACTTGTCTACTTTGGCCGAAGAAATAATTGCGGGAGCAAATCTGAAGCCAGAAGATGATGTTTCCTTGCTGCTGGAGGCTCCTTTGGCGGAGGTTCAGTCAGCAGCCGGTGAAGTGCAAAGAGCTTTCTGTGGCAAGCACGTGGATTTATGCACCATCCTGAACGGGCGCAGTGGCAAGTGCAGCGAGGACTGCAAATACTGCGCCCAGGCTGCCTGCCATCATACGGGGGTTGAGGAATACCCATTTCTCCCCGTCGAAGAAATCCTTGAGAATGCCCAAGCTAACCAGAGGGCAGGTGTGAACCGCTTTGCCATTGTCACCTCTGGCAGGGCATTGCGGGGCAGAGAGTTTGACATGGCTGTGGCAGCCTATGAAAAAATGAGGGATACCCTTGCCATAGATCTCTGCGCATCCCACGGCATCATCAGCAGGGAACAGTTCCGCCGCCTAAGAAAAGCTGGCGTGACCAGCTATCATCACAACATAGAAACTTCCCGTCGCTTTTTTAAAAATATATGTACTACCCACACTTACGAAGACCGCATCAGGACAATCAGGCTTGCTCAAGAGGAAGGATTGTGTGTCTGCTCTGGAGGTATCATCGGCATGGGGGAAAACTGGCAGGACAGGCTGGACATGGCCTTTGAACTGCAAGCTCTGGGCATCAAGTCTATCCCTATTAATGCCCTGATGCCAATTTCTGGCACTCCCTTGGAAAAGCAGAAGCCACTTGCCAGCGAAGAAATCCTTCGCACCATTGCTATTTTCCGCCTCATCAATCCTACTGCCAATATCCGCCTGGCAGCAGGCAGGAAGCTGCTGCCGGAAAATGGTGCCACGGCTTTCTTGCATGGTGCTTCTGCTTCCATCACCGGCAATATGCTGACCACCTCCGGCACCACCATCAAGGAGGACAGAGAAATGCTCCAGCGCCTGGGGCTGACCAATGATATAGATTTAGATTGATATGACTCGGAAGAATTTGTCTCCTATCTGCAAGTGGAAGTCACGGCATATTATCTAAAGGTCACTCTACGGGCGGCGAGCTATTTTTGCAATTAAGCGGTTTTTGTGGTAGAATTTGTCAGGGATTACATGAAATAGTGAAATTTTGGGAGGGTATATTTTTGGCTACTAAGAAAACTTCTACTGCTACAAAGAAGACTGCTACTACTGCCGCCAAGAAAGCCACCAAGACCGTGGCCGCCAAGACTACCAAAGCTGCAGCTGCAACTAAGAAGGCTGCCGTGAGCAAGAAGTATGCTTACATCTTCTTCAACTGCGATGAGGCTAAGAGCCA
>JAFWPT010000398.1 GCA_017509375.1 Bacteroidales bacterium
AAGTATATCTTCCTGATTCTGGGCAAAATAGCCCAAATCCACATTATATCCGATATGGCTCTCACCCGCCAGCGGCTGCAACTCTCCGGCTATGATTCTCATGAGCGTAGTCTTCCCTTCTCCGTTCCGTCCAACGAAAGCAACCTTCTCCCCCCTTTTGATTTCAATGTCGGCATTGCTGAAAACCACCTTCTGCGGATAGCCGGCAGACAGACCGGCAGCCTTGTAAACCAGATCTCCGGAACGGGGAGCCGGAGGGAATTTCACAGTAAGCTGGACTTTATCTGTCTGGTCTATCTCTACCCGGTCCAGTTTTTCCAGCGCCTTGATGCGGCTCTGCACCTGGTTGCTCTTGGTGGGTTTGTAGCGGAAAGCCTGTATGAACTCTTCGGTTTTCTGTATCATACGCTGCTGATTCTCATAGGCAGCAGTCTGCTGGGCAATACGTTCGGCCCTGAGTTCCAGGTACTTGGTATAGGGCACCTTGTAATCGTGAATATGCCCCAGCATAATTTCCACGGTGCGGTTTGTCACATTGTCCAGGAACTTCCTGTCGTGCGATACCAACAGCAAGCTGCCCCGCCGTGCCTTCAAGTAATCCTCCAGCCACTCGATAGACTCAATGTCAAGATGGTTGGTGGGTTCGTCCAGCATCAGCAGGTCCGGTTGGCGCAGCAATATCTTCGCCAGCTCGATACGCATATTCCACCCCTGGCTGAAGGTATCCGTCATACGTCCCAGCTCATCATCCTTGAAACCGAGGCCGGCGAGTGTCTTGCGGGCCCGGATTTCCGGCGGTTCACTGTGGGACAAGGCAAGACGGTCGTTCAGTTCGCTTAAACGCTCTATAAGCTCGGCATACTCAGGGGACTCATAGTCGCTGCGCACCCCCAGTTCCTTGGTAATCAGGGCGATCTCATCCTCGATGCTGCTGGTTTCGCTAAACACCGTCATGGTCTCTTCCAGCACGCTGCGCCCCCTGTTATGCTCCATCAACTGAGGCAGATAACCAATGCTGATTCCCGGCGGCTTGTCAATATGGCCGGAGCTTGGACTCTGGAGGCCCATGATGAGTTTCATAATAGTGGACTTGCCGGCGCCGTTCCGTCCCACCAGACCGATTTTGTCCGAATCGCTGATGTGAAAACCTATCTTATCAAGAAGCGTAAAGCCTCCGTAGGCCACGGTAACGTCATCAAGAGATATCATCGGCCTTGGGACACATTAAAATGGAAACTTCGAACATCAGGTACAACGGGGCGGCCACTATCAGCATTGAGAGCGGATCGGCCGGGGTAACAAGGGCGGCCAGCACCAGCACGGCTACGAAAGCATAACGCCTGCCTGCCCTCAACTGCTTGCGCGTCAGCAGGCCCAGCCGGGATAGCGCCCAAATCACCGTAGGAAACTCGAATGCCAGTCCCACAAGCAATACCGTGGAAGTGAACATCGACATATAAGAGCCTATGGTAATGGAGTTTGTGACCATCGAGCTGACACTGTAGTTCATAAAGAACTGAACGCAGGCAGGGAGTACCAGCACATAACCGACTGCCACACCCAGATAGAAAAAGCCGGTAGCCATCAGGAACGCTCCCCCTACTGCCTTTTTTTCTTTTTCATACAGGGCCGGTGCCACGAAACGCCAGATTTCCCAAATCAAATAAGGGAAAGTAAGGATCAGGGCGGCACCGAACGCGGCTTGCAGGTGTACGAAGAACTGAGCGGACATTTCCACATTAATCATTTCCAGGGAAAACGTCCAGCCCAGCAGCCGGTAAATGAAGAAGTCGGGGGAAGCGGGAAGGAAAATAAGCCAGAAAAGCTGCTTCTTGAAGATGAAACCCAGGACTGCAAAAAGGCACAAGGCAAGAATTGAGCGGAACAAAGTCCCCCTCAACTCCTCCAGATGATCCCAGAAGGACATCTCCTGATCCCGGCTTCCGTCAGACACTTTCAGGCCTCCGGCTTCTTGGGATCTTCAATTTCCTTATTGACTTGCTCGTCAATCTCGTTTATTCCTTCCTTGAAGCTCTTCACTCCTTTACCGAGTCCTTTCATGAGCTCAGGAATCTTTTTGCCTCCGAAGAGGAGGAGGATTACCAAGGCTATGATGACAATCTGCCATGGTCCTACTACGCCGAGTGGATAAACTATCATATTATCAAGTGTTTATGGATTCTATAACGATTTCAGGCTGGCTTCCAGGGCTTCTATTCTGGAAAGCGCATCGGACTCCTTCTTCTTTTCGTTGTCAATCACTGCCTGAGGGGCATGGGCCACGAAGTTGGCATTGCCGAGTTTCGCCCTTACACCGGCAAGGAACTTGCGCTGGTGCTCCAGTTCAGCTTCCACTTTAGCCCTCTCCTGACCGGCATCTACAAGCCCTTCCAGAGGGACGCTGCACTT
>JAFWPT010000399.1 GCA_017509375.1 Bacteroidales bacterium
AAATGGGATATCGCCGACTCAATGGTACGGTCCAGCAAAGCATGCTGCGATTTCACACCCGTAAGTCCCAGGCCGAAGTGTACCGTGGCCGGCGCAAATCTCAGGTAATCGCCGGATACGTAAATGTAGCGGTTCCTGTTTTCCCCGGCCGACAAAAAACTTCTGCAGGGTAACTCTATGTTATCGTGCCAGACATAGTGTACAAATGCTCCGGAGGCGCCCAGAACGGCAGGAGCAATCAGCTGCGCGGCCTTGAAGGAGGAGCGCAGGGCTGAAGTGTCCCTGATAATCTGGGCACTGGCGCCTAAGCAGAAGAAGGCAAGTACAATTATGCTCAGCGCTTTCCGCATCATCAGGCAATCTGGGGACGTCCGTTGCGCTCACGGCGCTCGGTCCCTTCAAGTCGCCTTTCTTCCATCTTACCTTCCTGAAGTTCAGCATAATCCTTCCTTGCGTTGAAGATATCAACTGCGGTAAAAATGGCAGAGCGCATGGACTGGGGATCAGCTTCGTCTCGTCCGGCAAGTTCGAAAGCGGTCCCGTGATCGGGAGAAGTACGTACAATGGGCAGGCCGGCAGTATAATTCACGCCATCCTCGAACGAGAGGGCCTTGAACGGGGCCAGACCCTGGTCGTGATACATTGCAAGGGTAGCGTCAAAACGCTCGTAATGTCCCAGGCCGAAGAATCCGTCCGGAGAAAAAGGACCGTAGGCAAGGATGCCTTCGGCGGTAGCTTCGGCAATGGCGGGAATTATGATGTCTCCCTCCTCGCTGCCCAAAAGGCCGCCGTCTCCGCTATGTGGATTGAGACTCAGCACCGCAATCCTCGGCTGGTCAATGCAGAAATCCTCCTTAAGGGACTTGGTCATCAGACGTAATTTACTGATTATCTTATCTTTAGTCACAGAAGACACCACATCCTTCAGGGGAATATGGCCTGTAACTACGCCCAATTTGAGCCGGTGGCTGGTCATGAGCATAGTGACATCCTTCACCCCGAACTGCTTCTGGAGATATTCAGTATGCCCGGGGAATCCGAATCCCTGACCGGACATGGCTTTCTTGTTGATGGGGCCTGTCACCAGCACATCGACAGTGCCTTCCTTAATATCCTCCACCGCCTTGTCCAGAGCCATTATTGCAGCTTTAGCGGACTCAGGGGTAGCCTGGCCCGGCTCGGCGAACACATTCTCAGGAAGGCAGTTAAGGATATTGATACGCTTCGGTTTGGCGTCCTGGGCAGAAGTGATGACATTGGTGTCCATCTGGTCAATTTCCGGAATGCTCTTGCGGTAGAAGCCGAACAGCTTGGACGAGCCATACACTACAGGGGTGAAGAACTCAAGCACTCTGGGGTCCGATATGGCCTTGATTATTACTTCGTAGCCTATGCCGTTGGAATCACCTTGGGTGATGCCTACAATGGGTTTTCTTTTCTGCATACTATATCAATTTATTCTCGTTTGCTTCTTCGTAACCGGTATCCGGAGGCAAGCCGGGTCTGGAATATGCCTCCACGGCAAGCCGGTCGCATTTTTCATTCTCAGGATGCCCGGCATGTCCTTTTATCCAATGGAAAGACAGCCGGAAAGATTTGGCCAGCACATCATAACGCTCCCATAAATCTCCGTTCTTCTTACGTTTCCAGCCTTGCGTGACGGTATTCACCACATACTGCGAATCACTCCATACCTCAACTTCGGCCCCCTGCCAGCGTATCGCCTCCAGGCCCTTTATCACCGCCAGGAGTTCCATACGGTTGTTGGTGGTAAGGGAAAAGCCGCCGCTCATTTCTTTGCGGAGGCTACCGCAGGTCAGCACGGCCCCCCATCCTCCCGGACCGGGGTTTCCGCTGGCTGCGCCATCGGTGTACAGATGTATGACTTGCCGTCCCGCCATCATATAAGGTCTTGAATGTCACTGTACTCATAGCCTCTGGAAAGCAGGAACTTGATAAGCTTCAGCTTAATCTGGGGGTCTCCCTCCAGGCTTTTCCGTTTGTTCTCCAGAAGTTTGTCAAGCTTATCCTTTGCCTTGCCGGCATCTATTTCCATCATGGCTTCGTCTATGGTTGACGGAGCTATTCCCTTTGCCCGTAAAGAGTAACGTATCTTTACAGGACCCCAGCCGGTAAGCGCGGCTTTTTCCCTGGCAAAAGCGGCGGCATACCGTGCATCATCCACGAATCTGTCAGCCAGGAGGCTGCCAAGCACTTCATCTGCCCGGGAGGTATCGCCCGCCAGGGCCTTGAAAAGCTTCTGGCGGATTTCGCTTACGCAATACTCCCTCTTGGAGCATTGGGCCTCCAGCTTGTCCAGTATCGCTTTCTGTTCGGAATCCATACTAAAAATCGAAGCCGAAGGATATGTACAGGCCGGTATCCTGGGCAAAATTGCCGACCTGAGGCGACCATGTGCCCAACACCTTGAGGGGACCTGCTTTGGTTACGTAAGCGAATTCCAGTCCGGCGCCCAGGAGGGTAGGCCGGATCAGGAAAGACAAATCGGCAAGGTCGGAATAGGATGCCGCCTCATTGAAGTAGCCCCCGGTCGCGGTGATGAAGAAATCCCTGCCTATCCTGGCCCTGAGCCCGAGGTTGAGGACTCCCACCATAGGTTTCGCCTGATATACGTTTCCGAAGCCGATGAACGGAATCTGCCCTTCAATATACCTGTCGGCAACGGCGCCGCCAACATAGTTCATATGTGAAATGGAGTATCCGGAAGTCCCCGGAGTAGTGCTTGCCGGAGAAAAGTCACTGTTCAGCACTGTCCTAACGTGCAAATCCGGGACAACGGCAAAGTGACTGCCCAAAGGAATGACCGCATTGAAATTCAGGAAGCCGGTCATCAATGGCCGGAAACCAGGTTCTTTCATCTTCATGAAATCGTACTCGCCACCGAAAGTAAGCTTTATGCCCTTCGAGGGATAGAACGACCTGTCCATGGTATAAAGAGTGCCGTTGCCGAAGAAGCCCAGATAACCGCCGCTAATCAATTCGGGATGCGAATCGTACATATCGAAGCCATAAGTGCTCTTCGGCGATATGGCCGAATACCTGAACTGCGAGCCCACCTTGAAATCGACCTGCCTCCACTTGATGTTGGACAAGTACAGCCTCTCCCGGTGACCGCCCCAGCGGGTCTCCATAGTGGGTTTGCCCAACTCCGTCATCATGGAAGAAGACACATTCCGGATGGAGGCGTCCAGGTTTATCGTGGGCAGCCAGCTTACGTCCAGCGCAGCGTGGCCGGACAACATCTGCACGCGTCCGATTTCTGCGTCGATATCGAACTTGAGGCCGTTGAGCTTATGGGCGTTGAAGCCGAGGTTGAAAATGAAACTCGCCCACTCCTCAGTATCGAAACGCACACCTACGCCCAACTGGTGGCGCGGTCCTTTTTCACAATCGAACACCAGGCGGTAGGGTTCCTGGGTACCCAGTATGCTGTAGGTTACCGTGGAGAAGCATCCGGTAGCTTCTATCACGCTCATCATCCTTTCCATCTCCGCCCGGTCCACATAGGAGCCGACTTTAAATTTGATTTCACGCTGGAGGATACGGGATTCGGAATTGGTAAGGCCAAGGAATTCCACGGCCCCTATCTGAACCGGGGTGCGGCCCAAATCTATTGCCGGAACATTGTTAAG
>JAFWPT010000400.1 GCA_017509375.1 Bacteroidales bacterium
AAGAGCTACGGTGTACCCGGACTCAGGCTTGGAGTCCTTGCCTCAGGCGACAGTTCGCTAATCGCCAGGCTGAAGAAAGATGTGGCGATTTGGAACATTAATTCATTCGCCGAGTTCTATATGCAGATATACGAGAAGTATCACAAGGATTACGATGCGGCTTGCAAGGCATTCATCGAGGAACGATCTCTGTTCTACAAAGAGCTTTGCGAGCTGCCGTTCCTCAAGGTGTTTCCCAGCCAGGCCAATTATTTCCTCTGCAAGTTGACTGGCCGTTTCAGTTCTGCAGGCCTGGCACGGCTGCTGCTGAAAAAGAATATCTTGATCAAGGACTGCGGAGGCAAGAAAGCCTTCAACGGGGGAAACTACATACGCCTTGCAGTACGTGGCAGAAAAGACAATGCATATCTGGTGGAAACGTTGAAATCTCTTTGAAATGAAAATTTGTATCTGCGGCGGAGGCTCTTTGGGTCATGTATGCAGCGGCGTCCTGTCGTCCCATAAGGATGTCGTGTTGAATATTTATTCCGGGCATCCCGGGAAGTGGGGGAAAACCGTCATTGTTACAGACCTGAACGGCCATGAATATGTGGCTGGTATCAACGCAGTGTCAAATAATCCCAGGGAGGTGCTCCAGGGTCAGGATATCATTTTGCTCTGCGTTCCCGGATACCTGATAGAAAAGACTTTGGAGGACATCAAGCCTTTCGTGGGAGACGCTGTGGTAGGCTCGGTTGTTTCCAGTACCGGTTTCTTCTTTTTCGCTCATAAGATACTCGGTAATGACGCACGTCTTTTCGGATTCCAGAGGGTCCCTTATATATCCCGGGTCGTAGAGTATGGCAAAACCGCCAATCTCCTGGGTTACAAGTCCAGTCTTTCCGTGTTTGTGGAGGGAGTAGCCGATAAGGAATCGTTCCGTGCTGAACTCCAGGATCTGTTCCTGACTCCGGTCTCACTGCTGGACAGTTTCTATGAAGCGTCGCTTACCAATTCCAATCCCATTCTCCATACCGGGCGGCTTTTTACAATGTTTCATGGGAAAGAGGACTTTGTTTTCGACCACAATATCCTCTTCTACAAGGAATGGACTGATGCAGCGTCCCAGAAGTTGATAGACATGGACTCGGAGTTTTTCCGATTGCTTAATGTGTTGAATATCAATAGTATTCCGACCCTTCTTGACTATTATGAGAGCACAGATGCGGCTTCCTTGACCAAAAAGATTTCTTCCATTCCGGCCTTTCGGACCATTTTGAGCCCCATGAAAGCGGAGGATGGCGGTTGGAAGGCAGATTTCGGCAGCCGCTATTTCACCGAAGACTTTCCTTTCGGGCTGCGGTGGATCAAAGAATTGGCACAAGAGAACGGTGTAAGCACGCCTGTTATAGATGAGGTATATGAATGGGGAATAAGCAGGATATGAATTATATTGCACAACACGCAGTGATTCTCGCCGCAGGATTCGGCTCCCGTATGGTTCCTGTGACGCTGGACCGGCCCAAGCCGCTTGTGAGAGTGAACGGGGTGAGGATTGTAGATACTATCCTTGATGCCCTGCTTGCTGCTGATATCCGGGACATTACAATAGTGCGGGGCTATAAGAAGGAGTGCTTCGGGGAACTGCTGGAGAAGTACCCGTTCGTCAAGTTCATTGATAACGAACTGTTTGACCGTACAAACAGCATTTCGTCTGCGGTGGCCGCACTTGACTTCATACGGGACGGGTGCTATATTTGTGAAGCAGATTTGCTCGTCTCCAATCCATCAGTCATTGCAAAATGCCATGAATCAAGTGATTATCTTGGCTCTTATGCGTCGGTTACCGACGATTGGAGCCTCCAGGTGAGGGATGGACGCGCGGTTAATTACAGGAAGGGTAATACCGATTGTTACAACTGCTATGGAATCTCTTTCTGGACTCCTGAAGATTGTGACAAGCTTCGTGCTGACATCGCAGAGGTGTGGCAGGAAGAAGGAGGCCGCGACGTATTCTATGAATTCGTGCCGCTCGTCTGCCGCAGCGATAATTACAATGTTAGGATACGTGAATGCCAAGCATCTGATATAGTGGAAATTGATAACTTTTACGAGCTGGTTGCATTCGACCCTGGCTATAGAAACTATAAAGCAAAACAGATATGAAATGTTATAAAGGCGCCATCTTGACCGTCGATTCCGCCGATAGTGTCCACCGGTATCTGGTGGAGGATGAAGGCCGGATATTGTTCGTTGGGGATGAGCTTCCCGCAGAATACCGCTCTGCTGAAACCATAGATCTGGGCAGCAAGGCTTTGATTCCTTCCTTCGTAGATACCCACCAGCATTTCGCATCCTTTTCGATTTTCCATGCCGGCCTGAACGTCATGGATGCCGCTTCCAACGAGGAAATCTCCCGTATGGTCGCGGAATTCTACGCCCGAAGCGGAAAAGCCAAAACCCTTATTGCGTTCGGCGCGTCCCCTTATTCCGTGTCGGAAAGGCGACTTATCAGCAGGGAAGAGCTGGATAGGGTCTGTCCGGACAAAGAAATAATGGTGGTGAAATATGATGGTCATGCCTGTATCGTCAATTCCAAGCTGCTGAAAAAGATAGATCCCAAAGTCTGCAAACTGCGCGGGTATCACCCGGATTCCGGAGAGATGAACCAGGAAGCATTCTTTGAAGTCTCCAATTATATAACCAACTCCCTGAGCATTCCCGACCTCTTCCGGAGCATGCAGAATGCCGCCGATTTTCAGGCAAGCCATGGAATAGGTATGGTACATACGGTGAGCGGGGTAGGCTTTATCGCCAATCTCGATATTACTACAGAGAAACTGTTTGCCAAGTCGCTGGACAACGGTTTCCAGGTGAGAGTATTCCCGCAGTCTATGAAAACAAGCGTGGCGACATCCCGCAACTTGCCCCGTATCGGGGGCTGCTTCGAGTGTGCGCTCGACGGCTGCTTCGGTTCGCATGATGCAGCCATGAACGAACCGTACGTTGATGAAGAAGGTGGCGCCGGGGTCTTGTACTACAGTGACGAGAAGGTAAGTGAGTTCTGCAAGAAAGCCAACCGTGCGGGGCTTCAGATAGAGGTTCATGCCATAGGAGACAAAGCTTTCGACCAGGCGACCCGATGCTTGAAGGCTGCCTTGGACGATTTCCCCCGGAAAGACCACAGACACGGAATAATCCATGACTGCCTGCCCACGGAAGAAGGCTTGAAAATATGCAGTGAATATGGCATCCAGATGCCGGTTCAAAGTGCTTTTATAAATTGGAAACAGGAACCGGACGAGTATCTGGAGAGTATAATGGGGAAGGAACGTGCCGCGCGGCTTAACCCCATCAAGACATTCAAGGATAGAGGGATAGTGGTCTCTCTCGGCTCCGACGCGCCTTGCACCAGCCCGGATCCTATAGTGTGGATTGACCGTTGCGTGAACAATCCCAATGTCTCGGAGCGGGTATCTGTGAAAGATGCTTTGAGGATGGCTACATACAACGGTTATTATGCTTCCTTCGATGAAAAAGAGAGGGGCTCTCTGGAAGCGGGAAAAATTGCCGATATGGCTGTATTGTCGGCCAATCCGTATGAAGTGGCCAGCTCGGAAATCAAGAATCTCAAAGTAGAAGGCCTGATTCTCGGCGGCAAACCGTACCGCACGGCTAAACGTGGGATTACCAGTGCGTTGCTGAAGGCAGTTTGTTCTAAAAACCGCTTCTGATGGTAAAAGTCAGGAATGCTGTCATTCTGGCAGCCGGGGCCGGTACCCGTTTCATCCCTCTTTCTTTGGAGCAGCCCAAAGGCTTGTTCGAAATAAACGGGGAGAAACTGATAGACCGCCAGATTGAACAGTTGCAAGAAGCCGGGATAAAGGATATTACAGTAGTCCTCGGCTACAAGAAAGAGATGTTCTATTACTTGAAAGAAAAGTACGGCGTAAACTTTATAGTGAACCCTCTTTTCAATGTAAAGAACAACATAGAAAGCCTCCGGCTGGCAAGACCTGTTCTGGGCGATTCGTACGTGTGCTCCTGCGATGATTATTTTGTAACCAATCCTTTCTGCAGTGAGGAAGAGCATAGCTTTTATGCCGGACATAAAGTAGGCTACAAAACTAATGAAGTGTATGTGGACGTCGATGAATCCGGCAGGATAATAAAGATGGAGAAGAACCGCATCAGCGGCCGTATAGTATTGGGGCACTCTTTCTGGACAGCGGAATTCTGTAAGAGATTCTTCGAACTGGCAGATGCGAATGCCGGGTCCGGAAAGTACGACAAGGCGTATTGGGAGTGGCTGGTACAGGACAATCTGGAATTGCTGCCGCCGTTCTATTATAAGGAGTATCCCCTGGGGCTGATTCATGAGTTTGATTATTTTGAAGAACTCAGGGAGTTCGACAAGACTTACATCACAAATACAAACAGCAAAATATTCTCGAATATTAAGTCCGTGTTCAACTGCGGAGATGAGGATATCGTGGCCTTCCGCTGTATCAAAGAAGGCCTCACCAATACTTCCTTCATTTTCAGGATACGAGGTAACGATTACATTTACAGGCACCCCGGTGATGGTACGGAGCAGATTATCGACCGTAGCCATGAGCGCACCTCGCTCGAGCATGCGAAGGCCTTGGGCATTGACCCCACATACATAGCGATGGATGTAGAAGAAGGCTGGAAGATTAGCCGTTATGTAGAACTCTTCCGGGAACCGGATTATGCATCTTTTGAGGATTCCAGAAAAGTCGTGGCTGTGTTGAGGCGGCTGCATTCGTCGGGAGTGGAAGTCTCCTACGGCCTGAGGCCATGGGAGGATGCCTGCCGTATCGAGGGCTTGCTGAAGGAGAAGGATGCAGCTTGCTTTACGGCGTATGAGCCCCTGAAGCAAAAAGTTGGTGAATTGTACGCTAAAACGGTCTCCGACGGTGTGCAGCGCTGCTTCTGTCATGGAGATACCTACAAGCATAACTGGATAATCAAGCCGGACGGAGAGGTCATACTTATAGATTGGGAGTATTCGGGAATGTC
>JAFWPT010000401.1 GCA_017509375.1 Bacteroidales bacterium
GACCGCATCGCCACGCATATCCTGGCGTTTGAAGGAGATTCCCAGGTCTATTTCTTCGAGGGCAGTTACTCCGAGTACGAGGCGAACAAGAAGATGCGCCTCGGTTCCGAGGAACCCAAGCGCTTCAAGTATAAGAAACTGATGGAATAGTTTCCGGATTCTGTTGTTTATTGGTGCGGGGTATACTATCTTAAACGGATTTTTTTATATTTGTAAATTATGAAGAATCTGGTGATTATACCGACCTATAACGAGGTCGAGAATGCAGAGAAGATTATCCGCGCCGTTTTCGCCTTGGCGGAGGGTTTTGAGATACTCATCATAGATGATGCTTCTCCTGATGGAACCGCAAATATCGTAAAGGGGCTTCAGAATGAATTCTCCGGCCGGCTCCATCTGGTAGAGCGCAGCGGAAAATTGGGCTTGGGTACGGCGTATCTGACAGGTTTCAAGTGGGCTTTGGAGCGGGATTATGACTACGTATTCGAGATGGATGCGGATTTTTCTCATGCTCCTTCCGACCTGCCCCGCCTGCTTAAGGCCTGCGCCGAAGGCGGAGCCGATATGGCCATCGGCTCCCGTTATTGCAACGGTGTAAGCGTTGTAAACTGGCCCATAGGGCGTATTTTCATCTCATACTTCGCTTCTGTATATGTGCGTAAAGTGCTGGGCTTCAAGATTTATGACAGCACTGCCGGGTTTATTTGCTATAGCCGCAAAGTGCTGGAAGCATTGGATCTGGATGGCGTGCAGATGAAAGGCTATGGTTTCCAGATAGAGATGAAGTACACTACGCATAGGCTGGGATTCAAGATTAAGGAAGTCCCGGTTATATTCATCAACCGCAAGGAGGGCACATCCAAGATGTCAGGAAGCATTTTCGGAGAAGCTTTCTGGGGCGTAATAAGGCTGAGGTTCCGTAAGTTCAGCCTAAAGAACTAAGTCGTCCCGGAATTATGAAAGAAATATACCTGAAGCAGATTTCCGCCCAGTTGAACCTGAAAGTCTGGCAAGTGGAAAACTGCGCCGATATGTTTGCCGACGGCGATACCATTCCTTTTATCAGCCGATACCGGAAGGAAAAGACGGGAGGACTTGACGACGCGACAGTTGCAGAAGTCAAGCACTGGGTGGACGTGTTCGACGATATGGAGAAGCGTAAGGCCACCATTCTCAAGACTATAGAAGATGCCGGTGCACTTACTCCGGAGCTTCGTGCCCAAATAGACAACTGTATCAGTTCCACGGAACTGGAAGATATTTATCTGCCCTGGAAGCCCAAGCGCCGTACGCGTGCCACAGTGGCCAGGGAACTCGGCCTAGAACCGCTTGCCGACCTCCTGTGGAATCTAAAGACCAGGGACCCAGAGTCATCTGCAAAGGCCTTCCTTAAGGGCTCGCCGGCATTAAAGGGGAAAGCTGGTGCGGACAGTGTGGAAAACGCTCTGGCAGGAGCCCGGGATATCATTGCAGAACGTCTCAGTGAAACTGCCGCAATCCGTCAGGACTTAAGGGATATTTTCCGTAAGCGCCGTCTGGAGTCCAAAGCTACCAAGGCCGCCAAGGACAATCCGGAGGCTGCAAAATACCGCAATTACTTCGACTTTCAGATGCCTCTGGACAGGATGCCTTCGCATAATCTGCTGGCCGTGTTGAGAGCGGAGAAAGAAGGATTCCTCACTGTTTCCATCGATGCCGATGCGGAAAAGTGCGGAAACAAGATATATTATGATTTCTGTCAGGCACAGGGCTATCCGTCCGGTGCCGTTGCCAATCAGATCAAGGATGCTGTGGCCGATTCTTTCAAACGCCTCCTGGAGCCTTCCATAAGTGGCGAAGTTCTCCGTGAAGCAAAGGAAAAAGCTGACATAGAGTCGATTAGGGTGTTCGGGGAGAATCTTCGCCAGCTTCTTCTGCAGGCTCCGGTCGGCCAGAAACGGACCATGGCGATTGACCCCGGCTTCCGGAACGGCTGCAAAATAGCCTGCCTGGACGAGCAGGGCGGCCTGTTGTATCACACCGTTATCTTTCCTCATCCTCCTCAAAACGAGAAAGTCAAGTCCCTGATGGCCGTACAGGGAATGTTGGAGAAATACCGTATCCAGGCTGTGGCCATTGGAAACGGCACCGCATCCCGAGAGACGGAAGAGTTTATGCGCAAAGTACATCTGCCGCAGGACTGCAAGATTTGGACGGTAAGCGAAGACGGAGCCTCAATTTACAGCGCCTCCGAGGTGGCGCGAGAAGAGTTCCCGGACGAGGATGTTACGGTGCGTGGCGCGGTGAGTATAGGCCGCAGGCTTATGGACCCCCTTTCCGAGCTGGTGAAGATAGATCCCAAGAACCTTGGTATCGGCCAGTACCAGCACGACGTGGATCAGGCCATGCTCAAGGAAAAGTTGGACAATACGGTCGAGTCTTGCGTAAACAGCGTAGGAGTGAACTTGAATACGGCTTCTCCTTATCTGCTGGCTTATGTTTCAGGAATAGGGCCCGTGCTGGCAGGGAATATAGCAGAATGGCGCAGGAAGAACGGGGCGTTCACCAGCCGCCGGGACTTGCTCGGCGTGCCCAGGCTTGGTCCCAAGGCTTTCGAGCAGTGCGCAGGCTTTCTTCGCATACGGGGGTCAAAGAATCCTCTGGATGCCTCTGCTGTGCATCCGGAGTCATACCATATCGTTGATGCCATGGCACGCTCCCTGGGAGTTAGGACCGAGGAACTGGTAGGGAATACGGAACTGATTTCCAGGATTAAGGCGGAGGATTTTGTGGAGGGAGAAGTAGGCCTGCCCACCGTAAACGATATACTGAAAGAACTTGCGAAACCCGGCCTCGATCCCCGGGAACAGGCTTCCGAGTTCGAATTCGCTTCCGATATTCATGAGCTGGAGGACTTGAAGTCCGGAATGGAATTGCCCGGAATAGTGACAAATATCACTGCTTTCGGTGCTTTCGTGGATATAGGACTCCATGAAAACGGGCTCATTCACGTTTCCCAGATGGGACCGCGGGGCGTCGATCCTACCCGCATCGTCAAGTTGCACCAGCAGGTAACGGTCCGGGTGATTTCCGTCGATCTGGAACGTAAGCGTATAGGGCTGAAGCTTATTTCCCGCTGATTGCCTCACGGAACCTCCGCATTCCTGAAGATGCGATATCAGTTATCACGTGAATACCTGAGGCTTCCATCTGGCGGCCCAGGCGTGCGTCCGGGTCTATGAGCCATATCTGGCACGAATCCGGGGCATAATGGTACAAGCTTGCTGCCGGATATACTTGCATAGAGGTTCCGATAATCAGCAGGATATCTGCAACGCTCACCAGGGCCGCTGCCTTTTCCAGATTTGGAACGGCCTCTCCGAACCAGACTATATGGGGCCGCAACTGCCTGCCGTGGCGTCCTCCCGTATCGCCCAGTTCAATCTGCTTGTAGCCTATGTCCTGGACATACTTTTCGGAATAGCCGTCCATGTCGTTGTAGCAGTCCTCGGGGCGCACCTTCGTAAGCTCTCCATGCAGATGCAGCACCCGGCTGCTGCCGGCGCGTTCGTGGAGGTTGTCCACGTTCTGGGTAATGACGCATACGTTGAAGTCCCGCTCCATTTCCGAAACTATGCGGTGGGCTTCGTTGGGCTCGACTTGCGCAAGCTGGGCGCGGCGTTCATTGTAGAAGCGCAAAACTTTGGCAGGGTTGCGCCTCCAGCCTTCCGGAGTGCATATTTCTTCTACCGGTACATTGTCCCACAAGCCGTTACCTCCTCTGAATGTGGAGATTCCGCTTTCGGCGCTTATGCCGGACCCGCTGAGCACCACTAAATTCTTTTTCTTATCCATACCCAAAGATAATCACATTTTTTTGTTTGATTGAAATA
>JAFWPT010000402.1 GCA_017509375.1 Bacteroidales bacterium
ATCTGGACGGGCCTGCAGAAGTGCTACTCAGACTTGAGGGAAGATGTCCACAAGCACTACAACACGGAAATCGTCAGCCTGGCCGGCATCGGCATCAGCGCCATGATGCACGGCTATATGGCCTTCAACAGTGCCGATCAGCTGCTGGCTCCCTTCCGCACCTGGCGCAACACCAACACGGGTGCGGCCGCCAAGGAACTGAGTGCCCTGTTCAACTTCAATATGCCCCTCCGCTGGAGCCTTTCGCACCTGTATCAGTGCATCCTGGACGGAGAAGAGCACGTGAAGGACGTGGTGTTTTTCACCACCCTGGCCGGTTACATCCACTGGAAGCTCACCGGACACACGGTGCTGGGCGTGGGAGATGCCTCCGGTATGATGCCCATCGATGCCAAAACCAAGGACTTTGACGAGAAACGTATTGCTGCCTTTGACAAGTTGGTAGCTCCCAAAGGGTATCCCTGGAAACTGAGGGACATCCTTCCCAAGGTGCTCCTTGCCGGTGAACCGGCCGGTGTCCTCACCGAAGACGGAGCCCGCCTCCTGGACATCTCCGGACACCTGAAGCCGGGCACTCCCTTCTGCCCGCCGGAAGGAGACGCCGGAACGGGAATGGTCGCCACCAACGCCGTGAAGCCCCGTACGGGCAATGTATCGGCCGGCACTTCTTCCTTCTCCATGATCGTGATGGAAAAGGACCTTTCCAAGCCGCACGAAGTCATTGACATCGTCACCACCCCGGACGGTGCTCCGGTGGCTATGGTGCACTGTAACAACTGCACCAGCGACCTCAACGCCTGGGTGAACCTGTTCAAGGAGTACCAGCAGCTGCTGGGCATCCCCGTGGATATGAACGAAGTCTTCAGCAAACTCTACAACAACGCCCTCAATGGCGATGCCGACTGCGGTGGCCTTATCTCCTACAACTACATCTCGGGTGAGCCTGTCACCGGTCTGGAAGAAGGTCGTCCACTGTTTGTACGCTCAGCCAACGACAAGTTTAACCTGGCCAACTTTATGCGTGCACATCTCTACGCTTCTGTAGGTGTGCTGAAGATTGGCAACGACATTCTCTTCAACGATGAGAAAATCGAGGTGGACCGCATCACTGGCCATGGCGGACTGTTCAAGACCAAAGGTGTAGGTCAACGCATCCTTGCTGCTGCCATCAACTCCCCCATCTCGGTGATGGAGACCGCTGGTGAAGGTGGTGCCTGGGGTATCGCCCTGCTGGCAGGATACATGGTATGGAACAGCCGTAAGCTCACCCTCGCCGACTATCTCGACGAAGTGGTGTTCGCTGGCAATGCCGGTGTGGAAATCAAGCCTACTCCTGAGGATGTGGCAGGCTTCAACACCTACATCAAGAACTATCAATGTGGCCTTGCTATTGAGCAAGCCGCTGTCAACTACAAGAAATAATTACGCATTAGTCGGACGGGACTGTTTTCAGTCCCTGTCCGACATTATTTATTTATAAGACAAGAACAACAATGAAGAAAATCCTTTCAGCAGTTTTTCTCACCATCTGCTCTATGGGAGCTATGGCTCAAGACGCCACCGCAACCATTCATGCCAACAACGGCAAACAAACTATCTGCAAAGAAATTTACGGACAATTCGCTGAGCACTTAGGTTCATGTATCTATGGTGGCCTCTGGGTGGGCGAAAACTCCCCTATCCCCAACATCAACGGTTATCGCAAGGATGTTTTTGAGGCATTGAAAGACCTGAAGGTGCCCGTGCTGCGTTGGCCCGGCGGCTGCTTTGCCGACGATTACCACTGGATGGATGGCATCGGTCCCAAAGACCAGCGCCCATCACTGCGTAATAACAACTGGGGCGGTACCATCGAGGACAACTCCTTTGGCACCCATGAATTCCTCAACCTCTGCGAGATGTTGGAATGCGAACCTTATATCAGCGGCAACGTTGGTAGCGGCAGCGTGAAGGAAATGGCACAATGGGTGGAATATATGACCAGCGATGGCGACACCCCGATGGCACGTCTGCGCCGTCAGAACGGTCGTGACAAAGCCTGGCATGTGAAATACTTCGGCATTGGCAACGAGGCATGGGGCTGTGGCGGCAACATGACAGCCGAATACTACAGCAATGAGTTCCGTAAATTCAACACCTACCTGCGCGATTACAGCAACAACAAGCTCTGCCGTATCGCCTCGGGAGCCTCTGATTATGACTATGACTGGACACGTACGTTGATGAAAAACATTGGCAACCGCATGAATGCCATCTCCGTACATTATTATACTGTTAAAGACTGGAATCACAAGGGAAAGGCCACCGCTTTCACCCCCGAGGAATACTACCTGACTTTGGACAAATGCCTCGACGTGGATAACGTGGTGCGCCAGCACTGTGCCATCATGGACGAGACCGACCCCCAAAAGAAGATTGCCCTCATGGTAGATGAATGGGGAACTTGGTGGGACGAGGAACCCGGCACTATCCCAGG
>JAFWPT010000403.1 GCA_017509375.1 Bacteroidales bacterium
AATCAATACCCTCCGGAATCTTGGCATCGTTGAGCTCCCAGTCGCCGAGGCCGGCCTTGTCGGAATTGCGGGGATGGTCCTTGGCGAACCAGCCGTCGTCCAGCACGAACATCTCCAATCCCATCGAGGCGGCGTCGTCTATCATATCGGTAAGGGTCTTGGTATTGAACGAAAAGTATGCTCCCTCCCAGCTGTTTAGCAAGGTGGGGCAGCGCATGGCGGAGTCGTACATGCCGCTGCGTCTGGCCCAGTCGTGCAGGTTACGGCTGGCCTGGCCGGCTCCGTCGCAGCTGTAAGTCCATATCATGTCAGGGGTTATGAAGGTACTGCCTTTAGCAAGGGTGTATTCGGCACCGGTAGGATGGATGCCGGCCGTGATATACAGGCGCCCGCCCTCGTTGACCTGGAAGTTCAGCTTGTAGTTGCCGCTCCAGCGAAGGGCTCCGGCAATCACTTCCGTGCCGCGCTCGCAAAGCTCGCCGCAGTCCAGGGAAAGCAGGAAAGAGGGGTTGGAACGTTGGGTCGTACGCACGCCGTCCCTGCATTCTATGGTCTTCACGCCATGGGTAAGCACCTCGGTCTCCATATAATTCTCGTGCGCCCAGGCGCCGTAGAAATGAGTCAGAGTATATTTTGGGGCCATCAGGGGCATGCACGAAGAATAATAATTCCTCAGCACAACGCCCTTCTTGCAGTTGTTGGTTATCTCGGCATGCGTAAGAATAACATCCTCTTCCTGATACGCATCGAAGACGAGGCACAGTTTCAGAGGCTGCTTTGAATCGCGGAGGAAAACCATGGTCCGGACAACGCCCGGGGCGGGATTCTCGACCGTATAGCGCTCGAAAACCAGTTCGGTGTTCAGGCTTCCGTCGGGATATGAAACTGCAAGTGCAGGTTCGTACACGAATCTCCCGCCTGCTGTGGGATACATCTGAACATCTCCTACGGAGTGGGAATCGGTATATGACCGATAGCCTGCAAAATCCGTAGGAGCAGCCACGCGCGGGCCGTAATGACGGTAGGTGAGCGCGCCGCCTTCCTTCCCCACCATGACCAGCGAACTGCCCTTGGTATCGACGGAAATGTAGTGATAATCTGAGGCTATGCCCTGCAATGAGAAGCCCAGGGCGGCCAGGATGATGATTACAAGATTTTTCATTTTGTCTAGCATTAGTTTAGCGCGGCGGATACGGGTCCGGACCGTATTCAATTCCATTCCAGTCTCTTCCGCTATTTCTTTATATTGCATTCCTTCTATCAAACGTTTGTGCGCAATGTCCCTGTAGAGCTCCGGCAGGCCTTCCACCATCTGCTCGGTTTCTTCACGGGCTTCAGTCTTGATGATTCCCTCGAGGGCATCTTCCTCGCCGTCGCCTATAGTATCGGCCACGTTCAGGGTACGGCTTTCATCGTCGATGGATACATATCCCCTCTGGCGGCGCGTTTCCTGATCTATCACGTCGAGCGCCGTGTTGTGGGCAATGCGTTTGAGCCACACCTCGAACCGTCCCAGGGAGGGGTCATAACTGCTGATCTGCCGGAAAGCTTTTTCAAAGGTCTTGGAGCACACATCTTCCACGTGAAAATGGTCAAGGCCCTTCATGAATTTGCGCAGATATGCACGGATAGAGCTGATATTCGCGTCCCAGAGCGCAGTGAAGGCAGTACCGTCACCTATTATAGCCCTGCGGACCAGTTCATCAATGGGCTTCAAGCCAGTTTGTACCATAATTACATTCTACAGTAAGTGGAACATTCAGTTTGATTACTCCCTGCATTTCCTCAATGAGCAAACTG
>JAFWPT010000404.1 GCA_017509375.1 Bacteroidales bacterium
GACCTCGGCAATGCCATTGCGGGAGCCCTGCCTTCTTTCGCGGAGCATAAGTACCTGGCCAAAGTGTACCAGGCCCTCAGGATAGAAGTGAACGACGAGATGCGTTCCCTCGGGAAATTCCTGGAAGGCGCCGCCGCCTCGCTGAAAAAGGGCGGAAGGCTCGCAGTAATCACCTACCATTCACTGGAAGACCGGATGGTAAAAAACTATATACGCAGCGGCAACACCGACGGAAGCGAAAGCAAAGACGTGTACGGCCGCAGCTACGCCCCCCTCAAGGCGGTAAACCGCAAGCCGGTGCTGCCGGAGGAAGATGAAATGGGAAGCAACACCCGCGCCCGCAGCGCCAAGCTGAGGGTAGCCGAAAAGAACTGACATGGACAAGACCTGGAAAATACAAGACATTGGCCTGTGGTTCAAGAACAGCTTCAGGGCCATCTTGAAAGGCGAGTTTTTGCTTCGCCTCGATATCGGGCGCTATTTCATCCACATAGTGTACACCTTCTTCCTGCTGGCCATGATTATCTGGATCTCACTTATGATTGAGAATACGATGAACAAGGTAGAGCGGAACAAGGCGATACTCCACGAGCTGGAGATAGTGCATACGCAGAAGACTTTTGACGTAGTGAGCATCAGCAAGCGTTCTTCAGTGAACGAGATGCTCCGGGAAATGGGGTCCAAGGTAACCGAACCGCTGAACCCCGCAACCGTTTTGGTAAAGTAACGATGGAAGGAAGCAGCAGCATAAAGAAAAACCGGGACCGTATAGGAGTAATCCTGTACGTGTTCTACGTGCTGTTGCTGCTCGCATCGGCATTATTGTTCGCGAAACTCATCTACATACAGATATTTTTCAAGCCCGATCCCAAGATACAGACCGCCCTTACCCCCAGAAGCATAGCCCGGTCAGTGGAGCCGGTGCGGGGAAACATCATCGACTGCGAAGGCAGGCTGCTCGCCATGTCGTGCCCTACCTACCAGATAGCGATGGACTGCACGGTGCGCCGGGAGGAGTTTGCCGGCAACAAGAAGGACGGAGATCTGAAGGAACAACAGTGGCTCGAGAAAGCGAAAGATTTGAGCGTAGAGCTGGCAAAAGTATTTCCAGAGAAGAGCGCGGACGAGTACTACCGGCTGATAAAGACCGGCAGGCAGTCCGGCAGGCGCTACCTGAGGCTGGGAAAGCCGGTTGACCGCCATGTTTACAACCGTATCGCCGCTTTTCCCTTGTTCAGGGAGGGACGCTACAGAGGCGGATTCATCGCCGAACAGAAGAACATCCGTATCTACCCTTACGGAAAGCTTGCCCGCCGCACCATAGGCTTCGTCCGCGACAACAGCAGCGGCGTAGGCAACACCCACGTAGGCCTGGAAGGCAAATTCGACCATGTACTTCACGGACGCGAAGGCAAGGAATGGCTCAAGGTGACCGACTACGGCCGCGTGCTCGACAACGACAGCACCAAGGTACGCCCGGAGGACGGCAAAGACATCCGCACCACCCTGAACATAGATTACCAAGACATCGCATGGCGTTCGCTCTACGATGAGATAAAGGAAGAGACCGACTTGGAAGGTGCCTGCCTGGTACTCATGGAGGCCGCAACAGGTGCCATCAGGGCAATGGTCAACCTCTACCGCGAAGACAGCACCACCGACTTCGAGGAAGTGAGCAACCTGGCGATAGGAAGGGCTATAGAGCCCGGCTCCGTATTCAAGACCGTGACACTGATGCAGGTGCTTTCAGACGGCTACATCAAGAGCCTGGAAGAGACCATCCCCACCAACCACGGCGTCATCAAAAATGCCAAGGGAGTGCCTCAGGATGTCCATATCCTGGATCACGAACGCCTGCAAGGCATCAACAGCATTTCCATACTCGAAGGCTTCCGCATATCGTCCAACTACGTATTCGGCACCCTGGCAGTTTCAAACTACGCCAAAAAGCCGACCCGCTTCATCGAGAACATACATAGCTACAAGTTGGGAGAAGTGTTCGACTTCGACCTTGAGGGCCTGGCGTCTCCCGTCATTCCTTCCCCAGGCGACAAAAACCGCTACTGGAGCCTTTCCGACCTTGCGGTAATGGGATATGGATACGGCACACGTGAGACTCCAATGCACATTCTGTGCTTCTACAACGCCATCGCCAACAAGGGCAAGATGATGAAGCCTTACCTGGTGGAAGATATAGAGCAGAACGGGATAGTGAGCAGCAAACGCGGTCCAGCCCTCATGTCCACGATATGCAGCAAAGCGGTTGCCGACACCATTACAAGGGCACTCCGCGCAGTTACGGAAGAAGGAACGGCCCGCCGTCTTAAGGATGCAAAATGCCGCGTGGCCGGAAAAACCGGCACCTCCTTCGGTACCTACAGCGGAGGTTCCTACAGAGATGAACTGGGCCGGCGCAAGTACCAGGGCACCTTCGTAGGCTTCTTCCCCGCAGATCCGGAAAGCACTCCCAAATACAGCGTGATTTGCACCGTATTCAGCCGTCCCACCTCTAAGCAGTTCCAGGGCGGCGGCATCCCTGCCAGGGCGATAAAGAACCTGGTAAACGAATTATATAGTATTGACCCTGCATTCAGGCCCAAATTAAGCGCTGCGAAATGAAACTGGCTGAACTCATAAAGAATTGCGGCGTCACCGCCGTCCGGGGTCCTCTGGACCTGGAAATCACTTCCGTAACCAACGATTCACGGAAGGTCTGCCAAGGCAGCCTGTTCGTAGCCGTAAACGGTTGCGGCAACGACGGGCGCGCATATATTTCCAAGGCATTGGAAGCCGGTGCCTCTGCTATCCTCTGCGAAGATGACGGCAGACAGGAGCTTCACAATCCGGAGTCAGGGGCCGCTTTCGTTTTCGTGCAGGACAGCCGGAGCGCGGTAGCCTATGCAGCAGACTGCTTCTACGGACATCCCAGCAGCAAGCTCAAACTCGTAGGCATCACCGGCACCAATGGAAAGACCACTACCGTCACCCTGCTGTACCATCTGTTCCGCAGCATGGGCTACGAGTGCGGATTGCTTTCTACTATAGCCAATTACGTAGGGTCCAAGCGGCTTGAGACCGCCAACACCACATCTGATCCGGTAACCATCAACTCCCTCATGTCGCAGATGGTGGAGGCGGGCTGCGAGTATTGCTTCATGGAAGTCAGTTCCATAGGAGTGGAGCAGGAAAGGGTAAGCGGTCTGGACTTCAACGTGGGCATTTTCTCCAACCTCACCCATGACCACCTGGATTACCATGGCAGTTTCGCCGAATATCTGCGCTGCAAGAAGTTATTCTTCGACCGCCTCGGTTCCGACGCCATAGCCATAACGAACATCGACGACAAGCACGGCGAAGTGATGCTGCAGAATACGGCGGCACGCAAGGTGAGCTACTCATGCCGCAGCGCCGCAGACCACAACTGCCGCATCCTGGAGGAGAGTTTCGAGGGAATGCTGCTTCGAAT
This sequence comes from Bacteroidales bacterium, assembly GCA_017509375.1. The sequence continues at coordinate 3,467 of JAFWPT010000404.1, forward strand.
AGACGGTACCGAAGTATGGAGCCGGCTGATAGGGGCGCACAACGCATACAACCTGCTGGCAATCTATTCCACTGCCGTTGAACTTGGAGAGGGCAAGGAAGAAGTGCTGCTCGCGCTATCCAAATTGGAATCCGCTCCGGGCCGCCTTCAGACCATCCACGGTCCCAGGGGTCTATGTGCGGTCATAGATTACGCCCACACCCCGGATGCCATGGAGAACGTGCTCAAGACTTTGAGGGATGTCGCCCCGGAAAAGCAGCTGGTCTGCCTTTTCGGCTGCGGAGGCGACCGGGACCGCACCAAGCGCCCGGAAATGGCGGCAGTCGCCGAAAAGTGGGCGGACCGCATATTCGTCACTTCCGACAACTCCCGCACGGAAAAAACGGAAGATATCATGGAGGACATACGCGCCGGTTTCAGTCCTGCCGGCTTGGCCAAGGCCGTCTTCATCGCAGACCGCAAAGAAGCCATACGCACAGCCCTCATGTTCTCCCCCGACGGGAGCACCGTACTGCTTGCCGGCAAAGGGCACGAGAATTATCAGATAATCGGCACTGAGAAGCGTCATTTTGATGAAACAGAAATAGTTACGGAGATATTTAAGCAATGCTGTACCACCTTGTAGATTGGCTTGAGAGCCTTGGAATACATGCACCCGGTATGGGTTTGATGCATTACCTTTCATTCAGGGCAATGCTGGCAGCCGTGTTTAGTATGCTTATCGCGTTCTTCGCCGGAGGCAAAATCATTAAGTGGCTCCGCAAACACCAGATCGGCGAGACTATACGGGACCTTGGTCTGGAAGGACAGATGCAGAAAAAGGGTACCCCTACGATGGGCGGACTCATCATTATCGTTGCCCTGATCGGTTCATCCCTGCTGGTGTGCAAGCTGAACAGCATTTACACCATACTCCTGATGGTCACCACACTCTGGTGCGGAGCCATCGGCTTTACCGACGACTACATCAAGGTATTCAAGCACAAGAAAGAGGGAATGAGCGAGAAAGGCAAGCTCATATTGCAGTTCGGGCTCGGCCTGTTCATAGCCCTCACGGTCTGCATCAGCCCCGACATCCCTACGGACCATCTGGTTACCACCATACCGTTCGTAAAAGCTCACGAATTCGACTATTCCTGGCTTTCCCCGTTCCACGGCCAGCTCGGAGTTTACTGCTCCTGGGGCATATACATGACTATGATTATTTTGGTAATCATAGCCTGTTCCAACGGGACCAACCTCACCGACGGAATGGACGGACTGGCCTCCGGAACATCAGCCATAGTGGGTGTGGTTATAGGCGTAATGGCCTGGCTGAGCGGCGACGTACTGGATGCAAAGTACCTCAATATCATGTACATACCGGGCGCAGGCGAAGTAGCCATCTATATGGCGGCGTTCGTCGGGGCGCTTATAGGCTTCCTATGGTACAACACTTTCCCGGCCCAGGTATTTATGGGCGATTCCGGAAGCCTGACCATAGGCGGCATCATAGGAGTAAGCGCGGTGCTCGTGCGCAAAGAGCTCATCCTGCCCCTGCTATGCGGCATCTTTGTCATGGAGAGCCTCTCCGTGATTATCCAGAGAACACATTTCAAACGCACGAAAAAGAAGTACGGAGAAGGCCGCAGGGTATTCCTGATGGCACCTCTCCATCATCATTATCAGAAAAAAGGTATTCCGGAGCCGAGAATCGTAACCCGCTTCTGGATTATAGGAATTATACTGGCGGTTTCAACGCTGGCCATAATGAAGATTAGATAGTATTATGTCAAGAATAGTGGTTTTGGGAGGAGCAGAGAGCGGCATAGGAGCCGCAGTGCTCGCGAAAGTAAAGGGATTCGACGTATTCCTGTCCGACAACGGGACTATCAAGGAAGACTACGCCCGCACCCTGCGCGAATGGGATATTCCGTTCGAGCAGGGAGGTCATACGCCCGAGCGTATCCTCAACGCAGACGAGGTGGTGAAGAGTCCCGGCATTCCGTCCACGGCCCCGATGGTACGCGCCCTGGCCATGCAAGGCACGCATATAGTATCCGAAATCGAATTCGCTTCCCGCTACGACAGCGCCAAGAAAATCTGCATTACCGGTTCCAACGGCAAGACAACCACTACATCCCTTATTCACTACCTGCTTAAGGAAGCAGGGCTCAACGTAGGATTAGGAGGCAATATCGGGAAGAGCTACGCCATGCAGGTGGCCACCGAAAAACACGACTATTATGTACTGGAAATCAGCAGCTTCCAGCTGGATGACACGTATGACTTCAGGCCTGATATCGCCATCATCACCAACATTACGCCGGACCATCTGGACCGCTATGACCACAAGATGGAGAACTACGTACGCGCCAAGTTCAAGATTGTCCGCAACCTGCGGCCGGAAGACTGCTTCATATTCGACTCCGACGACGCCATCACCATCGAGCACCTCAGCAAAATAGTCCTGCAGGCAAAGATGCTCCCCTTCAGTCAGGAGAAGAAGGATCTGCCCCAAGGCGCCTGGCTGGACGGAAACCGCATCGTGGTACGCTACGAGCAAAGTGAAAGCGAGCTTTACCTGCAGGAGCTTGCCCTCGGCGGACGCCACAACGTTTATAACTCCATGGCGGCAGCTCTGGCTGCTAAGGCATCGGACATCGAAGACGAGGTAATCCGCAATTCCCTGAAGAGTTTCTCCCCCATCGAGCACAGGCTGGAGCCGGTGCTGAGCATACGGGACGTCATGTACATCAATGACTCCAAAGCCACGAACGTAGATTCCGCCTGGTACGCCCTGGAGTGCCAGACCAGGCCTGTGGTGTGGATAGTTGGCGGCACCGATAAAGGCAACGACTACAGCGTCCTGAACGAACTGGTACGTGAAAAAGTCAAAGCGATAGTGTGCCTCGGGGTGGACAACAAGAAAATACATGAGGCCTTCGCCGGAATAGTAGGAGAAGAGAACATAACAGATACTCTCAGCGCAGAAGAGGCCGTACAAGTGTCCAGTAAGCTGGCAGCGCCCGGAGACGTGGTCCTGCTCAGCCCCTGCTGCGCCAGTTTCGACCTTTTCCAGAATTACGAGGACCGCGGCAGACAGTTTAAGAACGCAGTAAGAAAATTGTAGCATGACTTCCAAGAAACGCACAGTCTGGAATTTCTTCGACCGCATTGAAGGAGACAAGGTGGTGTGGATCATCGCGCTGATGCTGATCCTCATTTCCATCGTGTGTATTTTCTCCTCCACTTCGCGCCTGCTCGAAGGCAGCCAGACCCGACTGGACATCGTGAAGAGCCAGCTCTTCGTGGTGGCCGCCGGTCTCGTGCTCATTATCGTCTGCTACAACATAAAGAATATCAAGTTGTTCCGTTGGCTGTCACAGTGGGGATTCCTGATTTCCCTGGCACTTCTGGCGCTGCTCTTGTCCAAGATTGACACGCCAATCGTGAGGTCTATAGAGCTCAACGGAGCAAGACGTATCCTCCAGCTGTACAAGCTCCAGGTACACGTGTTCGAAGTCGTTAAGGTAGCCATGGTGCTTTACCTTGCCTGGGCTATGGACGCCCTGAAGAAAGGGGAATTGAGAGGGCCGCAGAAGGAGATCTGGAAGAAGCTCATCTACATCTATGCCCCGTTCCTTATAACCTTGCTGATGATAGTCCCCGGCTCCAACTCGGCGGCTCTTTTCATCGGCGGCATAATGTTCATCGTTATACTTTTAGGCGGAGGCAACCTGCGCGACATGGCCATACTGGCCGCTGCTGCGATAGTGATACTGGGCAGCTGCTGGGGCATATATGAAATCAGCGGCCACAAAGCATTCGGGCGCATAGGCACAGCCCTCAGCCGTATTTCCGAAAGCGATAAC
>JAFWPT010000405.1 GCA_017509375.1 Bacteroidales bacterium
GTTATGCTGTCTGGAGAATCAAGGGTAACGAAGTGGTGTCCGACATTTATAAAGGGCAGAATTTCAAGGATGACTACCAGATGCGTATCTATCGCGGGAACAGCGAGTTCGGAGGCCCGTTCGAGAAGTTTAAACTGGAGCATGGCGCCGGCACGCTGCTGGTGAATGTATGGAACTGGGATGAAGGCTGGCGTTCTGAGGTTTACGAAAACGGCAAGCTTAGCGGCAGCCTTGAGCCTATGCCCGTGAGCACTGAGCTAATGGCTCCTTACAACGGCAGCAAGGACTGGTGGGCCATTGGCTACAACGTTGGTGTAGTAGGCCGCGGCCATAGTAAGGGCAGTACACGAAACAACTATTGCTCAAGAAATTACCATATGTTCAAATATGTGATGAAGGATGAATCGGCCAAGGTAAAAGTGGTAGTGTACGACCGCTCCGGCCGTAAGTTCACTTGCAGCAAGATTACTACGGCGGATGATTATGATTCTATGGCCAGACGGCCTGATTATCCGCTTCTTCCCGGATGGGAAGAATAGACTAAATCAGTTTGATTCCGGCTTTGCGGCATGCGGTACGCTGGTCTTCGGGCCAGATACTCGCTTGGATTTCCCCGATGTGGGCTTTCTGGAGGAAGAGCATGCAAAGCCGGGATTGACCTATACCTCCACCTATGCTCAAAGGGAGTTCTCCATTGAGCAGTCTTCGGTGGAAATACAGCTGGGCACGTTCAGTCTTGCCGGAAAGTTCAAGCTGGCGGCTCATGGCTGCGGCATCTACTCGTATGCCCATTGAGGAAAGCTCGAATGCCCTGCCGAGAATGGGATTCCACACCAGCAAGTCCCCGTTCAAGCCTGAAAGGCCATCTTCGTTGGGGGTGCTCCAATCATCATAGTCGGGAGCCCGGAGGTCATGCGGCTTGCCGTCGGAGAGTTTGCCGCCTATCCCTATTATGAATACGCTGCCGAATTTGCGGCAGATGGCGTTTTCGCGCTCCTTGGCATCCATGCCGGGATACATCTGAAGCAGTTCCTCGGAATGGATGAAATGGATGGCAGGGGCGAGAAAAGCTCTAAGCTGCGGATAGCAAGTGCAGATAAACTGCTCTGTATCAAGCATGCTTCCGTATATCTTCCGCACTATCTGCTTTAGGAAACGTACATTCCTCTGACTGGCGCTCATAGTACGCTCCCAGTCCCACTGGTCCACATACAGGGAATGCAGGTTCCCAAGGTTTTCGTCGGCGCGGATAGCATTCATGTCGGTATATATACCGTGGCCTGCGCGTATCTTGTATTCAGCCAGGCTTAGACGCTTCCATTTTGCCAGTGAGTGGACGACTTCAGCCCTGGCGTCATCCAGATCTTTGACAGGGAAACTGACAGCCCTTTCAACTCCGTTAAGGTCATCATTAATACCTTGCCCTTTGAGAACGAAGAGGGGCGCGGTGACGCGGCGCAGATTGAGCGCTTTTGAAAGACTCTGTTGGAAAAAGTCCTTTACCAACTTTATACCCCGCTCTGTCTCTTCAGGAGTCAGGGCTGAACGATAGCCTTTGGGAAGAATCAGGTAACTCATTTTATACCAGTTAGTTCGCTATCGTTGAAATAATCTATGCGCATAGACTTCCGGACATCTTCCAATGTCTGGCCGGCAACTTTCACAGCCTCCTCAGTGCCTTTGCGGAGGATCTCCCAGACCGCAGGAAGATTTTGCTCCAGCTCGGCACGTTTCTGCCTCATGGGGTCGAGAGTTTCATTGAGGATAGCAGCCAGGAAGTTCTTCAGCATCATGTCTCCTAGTCCTCCTGCACGGTATTGGGCCTTAGCTTCGTCGAGAGACTTGAATTCAAATGACGATTTCTTTCCTACGAAACAGGATGCATAGCGCTCAAAATGCTCGGGGCGGCAGAAAGCGTCCAGGTAAGTAAATACCGGATTGCCCTCTACCTTGCCGGGATCGCTGACCTGA
>JAFWPT010000406.1 GCA_017509375.1 Bacteroidales bacterium
AACGCTCTGGTAGACGCGCCCCGTGGTGACATTGTTGGCACGGGTAGTCTTGATGTTGGTAAAGCGCTCATAGTGCCCCAGGTCCAAGTCGGCCTCATGACCATCGACGGTCACATAGCACTCGCCGTGCTCATAGGGATTCAGGGTCCCCGGGTCTATATTGATATAGGGGTCGAATTTCTGGATGGTGACTCAGAGCCCCCTAGCCTGTAGAAGCTTTGCCAGGGATGCCGCCACTATACCCTTGCCTAGGGATGAAGCCACCCCGCCCGTTACGAATACGTACTTGGTTTTCATCTGTCAGTCGTTTATATAAAGGGATACAAATCTAAAATTTTTTTTCAAAACGGTAAATACGTTTCCTCATAGAGTTACTGACAAAAGAAGAACTGCGGAATTGAAATAAAAGTTGTATCTTTATAGCGTTGAATCAAACAATGCTTTGGATTCTTCGCAACATTATAATTCTTATAGACTATGGCAAAACACAGCGTCAAGGACTGGTTTGCGGTAACCCGCTACTGGTCTTTTCCGGTTTCCACGATGCCTGTTCTGGCTTCGTTCGCTTACTCTTTCAGTAAAGGACTTCTCCCAGGCGGAGCGATGCCCTGGGTGATTTTCGGCCTTTGTTTGTTGGGTGTGGTACTGCTGCATTCTGCCGGTAACGTACTTAGCGATTATTACGATTTCAAGACCGGCGTTGACAACGAAAACGCTTTCGCCGTGCCAAATCTGGTTTTCCATAAGTTCGAACCGAAGGAATACATCCTCTTCAGCATAATACTCTTTGTGCTCGGATGCGGCACGGGTGTGGCGATTGCCCTGTTGTGCGGGCCCGTACTCTGGATTATCGGTGGCGCGGGAGTGTTGCTTACGGCCCTGTATTCGTTCCTGAAGTACCACGCGCTGGGAGATGCGGACATATTCATCATTTTCGGTATCCTTCCTGTGCTCGGTACCGTTTACGCAGTTACAGGCGAGCTGCACTGGGAAGCCCTGGTCTTGTCCCTCCCGATAGGAATAATAACCGTTTCCGTTCTGCACGCCAACAACGCTTTCGACAGCGAGACGGACAAGGCTGCAGGCATCAAGACCTTTGCTATGCTCATAGGAGGCAAGGCGTCCAGCGTGCTGTATGCCGTTTACATGATTGTTCCTTTTGTCGCAGTTGTGGCGGCTGTAATCGCCGGCCTGCTTCATCCGCTCGCTCTCTTATGCTTGATCGCATGTATTCCGGCTTTCAAAAATTTCAAGCAGGCTTGCACCTACGACAAGCAGGGAATCAACGCTATGAAAGGACTGGATCTGGCGTCGGCAAAACTGCAGATAGCTTTCTCAGTCCCCCTGTCGCTGGGGCTTTTCCTCTCTGTACTCCTGTGAAAAGCCGACTTGCCATAGCAATCACCGTAGCTGCGCTGCTGTGGTTCTATATGTTCAGTCCATGGACTCACGGAGCCCCGGATTTCTGGATATGCATGTCGGCGTCGGCGGTAATACTGACTACGCTGGCAATGGCTTTCACTGCGGACCGCCGGGAATTGCTAAGGGCCGAAAAGCCTTTGCTGCAGCTTCTTGGCGGCGTCGCGCTGGCATTTGCCCTTTGGGGCATCTTCTGGGTAGGGGATTATCTAAGCAGCCGCTGGTTCGATTTTGCCAGGCCTGGGGTGGATGCCGTTTATTCAATGAAAGACGGCTCTCCGGCGGGCCTGATTGCCGCCCTTTTGCTGTGCCTGATAGGCCCGGCGGAAGAACTCTTCTGGAGAGGATTCGTGCAGCAGAGCTTCGGAAGCTTGCTGGCGGGAAGCAGGTGCGGGCGCTTCCTGGCATTTGTCTTTACTGCCGTCATTTACGCCCTTGTACACATCTGGTCTTTCAATTTTATGCTGATAATGGCCGCACTCGTCGCCGGTGCGGTATGGGGATTCATCTACTGGCTCTGCCCCAAGGCCCTCCCGGCCCTGGTCGTCAGCCACGCCCTCTGGGACGCTTTGGTATTCATCTGGTTGCCTATCTGAAATTGAAGCCAACAGAAATAGTGGCGGCTCCATGAGTAGGGGGCAGTGTGAGCCAACTCAGGGAAAGACAGAGCCAAGAATACCTGAAAGTGGCTCCCAGTTCTGTGCAAAGGCCGGAACGGGAGGTGTCCGTTACTTTCATCCACTGTCCGTCGGTGTCTTCCCAGCAGAGAGTCCTGTAACCGTACCCTAAACCACCAAACAGTGACAGCCATCGTGTAAGAGGCAAGACAGGCCCGGCAGTGACGAAGAGCCTGTCCGTAGCCGAAGTTCCGCTTGTCCAGATACGTGAATTGCCGGCCGATCCATCACTCAGGGCATCATAAACGGTTTGATGATAGGTGTAGTTGCTTCTGAAGGAGAGATACCCTCCCAAATGGCGTCCGGTGCATGATACCATTGAGCCCCAGGAGAATTCCGGCACCACGGCGGCAGAAGCGGCAACACTCCATTCAGGCCGAAATACAGGATGTTCTATGGTAGCGGGGAAGAGTGGAGCTATACCGGGCTCGTCATAAGTGACGGCGGGTTTTGGTGTTAGCAGACATGCATCAATTAGGGGAAGCGGTACGGCGCGGGTGTCTGAAATAACTCCGTCGGCGTACATCTGCCGTATGGTCTCAAAACGTCTGCGGGCACTTGCGGGCATTTTATCGGAAACGCTCTTGAGCTGCGAACGGAGACTCTCCAGTTCGTCCACCAGGTCCATTATCTGTCGTGCAGGAACGTATTGCCCGGAATTACGCATGGCATTGAGCTCAAGACTCTTTTTGCACACGAGTTCGTAGCGGTCCAGCAGTTGATCCCACGGGACTCCGTCTCCGGCCCGGGTCTCTGTAAGGGCAGGCTGGAGCAAAATCACCGTCAGGGCCACACGAAAAAGGATTTTGCCATGATTCATATATGCTTGCCGGAGGGACCTTCCATCCTACGGGACATGGATCATAAATTGTCTTTTCTGATGCCCATAGAGAATAGTCCGGCGATACCATCCAGTTCTTAATGTTGGTATCTATAAAACATGTAGGATGAGCCGTTGTATATGCGATAGTGCCATGTTCTGTTGTTTTTGAAACCATTTGGTTTGCGACGCCATCTGGAGCCGAGGCACATAGTACGGATTGATTTGTAGACGAAGAACCAAGGAACGGGTCTTTTCTTCCCCACTGATAGAGCAATCCGTTTGCCCTGGCATCTCCAGGAGTATTGCTTAACGCCCCCAGGTTTCTGTTCATCATTTCTGCCTTGCTGGGAGAGTATACGTCATAATGCAAATCCGGATTATAGTCAGTTGACCATAGATGCCAGCTCCATAATATATTGCCGCCTTCATCTTTTACAGAAACTAATGCATTTCCTGCAAGACCAGTTGCGTCAAACAGTATGTATCCGGAGCTCAGCCGAACATTTTTGACGATGTCTCCTACCTCAGGAGCGGTATCGTTATTAAATGATTCCCAAAGGACTTCAGCGGTGACCGGAGTTCCTGAGAGTGGCTCATCGCTGTTGCCTTTGACATCGGCTTTAATCTTGAAAGAGCCTCCGGATGGAATAATATAGCAGTTTGAGGTTCCGTTGATGCTCAAGTCAGTCACTTCTTTCGAGCTTGTAGAGACTTGAAGTGCAGCCATTTTCTTTCTAGTGTTTCTGGAGATGGTAAGGGAACCTGTCGTTGTCTTCTCGAAGACATTACCGCTGTC
>JAFWPT010000407.1 GCA_017509375.1 Bacteroidales bacterium
TAAAGGCACGGCGCGTAAATTCCCCGGGACCGGCGATACGGCAGCCGGCCAAGCATAACCGCCCAATCACCTCTTCGATGATATAGGGAGATGCGTGGCAGTTTATTTCTGCCATATCCTCTCCGGTATAAGAGTGGGGAGCCCGGAAAATGCTCACCAGCACTTCGTCAAGCTCCGGTATAAGCCCGAATTTCACTCTGAACCCGGGGCTTCCGGCGGCGTTCCCGTTGCGAAACTGTATCACTGTATCGATAAGTTGCAGGCAACCGTTTCCGCTAACCCGCACTATTCCAATAGCACCGCCGGAACCGCTTGCCGGCGCGCAGATGATGTCGTCAAGAATTCCTGCGGCGTTCATAATCGGCAAAAAAATCTCTAATGGCGCCGTCAAGAGGGGACAAATCCATTCCGAGCTCCGTACGGGCGCGTGTGTTGTCGTAATACTCTTCAATGAGCAGCTGGCGGACGTTGCGGCTCGTAGCCATGTTCTTGTGCCCGTGACTTTCAATCCTGTCTCCAAGCGCTCCTACTGTCAGGCAGAGCTTGCGTGGAAGCTGGATGAATGCCTGCTTGTAGCCGCACACATTGGCCTGAAGGGCAAAAAATGCCTGGAGCGAGAGGGAGGTGCCGGTGGTGAGATAGCGGCCTCTGGCGGCTGGATTGACTATGGCTCCGAGCACGGCCGAGGCCACGTCACGTACGTCTATGAAACTTTTTCCGCCCTTGGGCGCGGCCATAAGCGGCTTGCGATATGCGGACAACAAGAGTTTTCCGGAAGAAGGCTTCATGTCGTACGGGCCTATCATGAAACCGGGCAGAAGTATTACTGTCCGGAGGTCCGGGTGATTCTCTGCGAACTCCAGAAGCCGCATCTCTCCTTCCCGCTTGCTTCGGGCATACAAAGATCCGGCAAAGGGACCTCCGAAGGCAGTATTTTCATCGGATGCCTTGTCCACGGTTCCCGGGTCCACGGTATTAGCCGAACTGACGTGGATCAGAGTCCGTCCTCCGGTTTCCAGCATCAGCCGTGCCAATGTGGCCGGCAGTTCCGCGTTTATCGGGATGTAATCGTCCAAATGGGTGAGGGACATGTCCGTGGTGCCGCTGCAGTTGACAGCCACGCCGCAACCCCAGAGATTGCTCATCAGTAGCTTCCTGTCTTCCACCGAACCTCTGACGACAGAGATTTGCCCGGGAGCGGCGCAGGCCAGGACTTCCTGGTCTATGACGGATCCCTCGCGCACGATGACCCGTACGCGGTACCCTTTCTGCAACAGCAGCTTAAGTACGTTATGGCCGAGCAGGCCGGTGGCTCCGAGCAGCAGAATCATCAGTCGAGATGCAGTTCGTGGGTTGCAATGCTGAATTCCAGGTCGTCCCCCATATGCTTACCGTAATCGTCGGAAATCTTAATCACTTTCTCCCAAGGATCCTTCGCGCTCATGCGGCAGCGGCTTAGTTTCATCACGATGTTGGCCGCCTTATAGCCGGGGATTCCGGGGTCACATGTAAGGTTGGTGCCGATGCCGGCGCTTATCTTGATGCGTCCCTTGAAATAGGCTGCGACTTCCCTGTACTTGGGGAAAGTCAGGGCGTTGCTAAAGACCAGCAGTTTGGTGCGGGGGTCTATGCCGAACTCCTCCAGACGGGCGATAATCATATCGCCTATCTGCCTCTCGTCCCCGGAATCCTGGCGGAAGCCGTCTAGCAGCTTGGCCTGCTTGAGCGTGAGCGTGCGGAGGAAGGAAGCTGTGGTAAAGGTGTCGATGAGGGCGGTTCCGAGCGCGCCGTCATAAACCTTGATCCAGTCTTCGAGTCCCAGGTAATTGGCTCTCTTATAGCCGAATACGCCACTGTGGAACATCATCCACTCGTGCGGGAAAGTGCCCACGGGGATGAGGTCGTACTTCATGGCGTAATACACGTTTGA
>JAFWPT010000408.1 GCA_017509375.1 Bacteroidales bacterium
AAAAGGTCGTGGCTGTGAGCTACGAACTGGAAGTAGAAGGCAAGATTGCCGACAAAGCTGTGGCCGAGGCGCCCCTGGAATATATTCACGGTACCGGAATGCTGCTGCCTAAGTTCGAGGCTGCCCTGGACGGAAAAGTGGCCGGGGACTCTTTCGAATTCACCCTTACCCCCGAGGAAGGATACGGCGAATACAATCCCGGATACCTTGCGCGCATACCTATGGCTGCGTTCGAAGTGGATGGCAAAGTAGCTGCTGAACTGCTGGTCGTGGGCCGCACGCTTCCCATGCTGAATTCAGAGGGGCAGGTGGTCCGGGGCGTTATCGTCGAGGTCGGCAAGGATGTGGTAGTCATGGATTTCAACCATCCCATGGCCGGCAAGACCCTGCATTTCACCGGAAAGGTCGAGTCCGTCCGGGAGGCAAGCGAGAAGGAGCTGAAGGAAGGCCTGCACGGCGAATACTTGCCGCCGGAGGGTGGCTGCGGCCATTGCCACGGAGGATGTAAGGACGGCGGCTGCGAAGGCGGCTGCGACTGCGGGGATGACTGCGAAGGCGAATGCAAGGAAGGCTGCTGCAACAAGTAGAGCGGTGAAGACGGCCGTCGTCATACTGAATTGGAATACAGAGCGTTACCTGCGGGCGTTCCTGCCTTCTCTGGTGGCGTCTTGCCATGACGGCGCCGAAGTGATAGTGGCCGACAGCGGCTCCGGCGACGGTTCTCTCGATACTTTGCGGAATGAGTTTCCCTCTATTCGTACTATCCCGCTCGGAGCTAACTACGGCTTCACCGGAGGTTACAACCGGGCTCTTGCCGCCATCGATGCGGAGTACTACCTGCTGATCAATTCGGATATCCTGGTGAGTGACGGCTGGCTGGAACCGCTTGTGGCTTATATGGACAGCCACCGGGAATGCGGAGTATGCGGGCCCAAACTGCATGCCTTGCTGCCTTCGGGCGACGGCGGGTGGCAGCGGTGCGACCGTTTCGAATATGCCGGAGCGGCGGGCGGATTCATCGACCGTTATGGCTACCCGTTCTGCCGCGGGCGGGTACTTAAGCGCACGGAAGATGACCATGGACAATACGACGCTCCCGCCCGCTTAATGTGGGTGAGCGGAGCTTGTCTGCTCACGAGGGCTTCCCTGTGGCGTGAACTCGGTGGCCTGGACGACCGCTTTTTTGCGCATATGGAAGAAATTGATTACTGCTGGCGGGCCCAGTTGCGCGGCTGGACGGTAGCTGTAGTCCCGGAAAGCACAGTATGGCACCTTGGCGGAGGAACTCTTGCCCCCAGTTCCCCGTGGAAACTGGAACTTAATTACCGCAACAACCTCTTGCTGCTGGAAAACAATCTGCCGGCCACCATTGGCCCTGCATCGGCCCGCAGACGGATTTTTGTACGTCTGCTGCTGGACTGGGCGTCGGCGGCAGTGTACTTGCTCAGCTTCCGGCCGGCTTGTTTCATGGCTGTGGTGAAGGCTCACCGAAGCTACCGGAAACTGCGGGCCGGGCAGCCGCCCATACAGCTTGCAAGTGGACGGGTGAATGGATATTTGCGTATTTTTATTATCTTGCAGAGCCTTCTTCGCGGAGGCGGAATATTCAGATATTTAAGGCGATATGAAGATAGTCATTGAGGGCGCGGGAGAAATCGGTTCCCACCTCGCGAAAATGCTTCGCGCAGAAGCCAACGACGTTACCGTCATAGATAATGATCCCCGCAGGCTCAACGTCCTCGGCGGCTATGCCGACGTTGAGACTTTCCTGGGCAATCCCTCGTCCATCAAGACGCTTCGCGATGCCGGCGTTTCCAGGGCCGACCTCTTCATTGCGGTGTATCCTTTCACTACCCAGGAAGTGAATATCGTGGGAGCCCTGCTCGCCAAGCGGCTGGGGGCCAAAAGAGTTATAGCCCGCATCAACGACGAAGATTACCTGGCTGCAGAGAACCGTCTGTTGTTCAAGGAGTTGGGTATAGAGTTGATGTTCTATCCTGAAAAGAGCGCGGCGGATGAGATTGTGAATGCCCTGAAGCACGTCACTGCTTCCGATTCCATGGATTTCGCCCACGGACGCCTGCAGATTTCCGTTTTCAAAATAGACGAGGATTCTCCGATGGTGGACCTGAAACTGGAAGAATTCATCCAGACTATGACCCCGGAAGAGACTTCCTTGTTCCGAATTATAGCCATTTCCCGCGAGGACAAGACTATAATCCCCAAATTCGACACTAAGTTCCTCTTCGGCGACCTGCTGTTTACGGTATCCAAAAGGGAGGGCATGAAAAGTATCATAAAGTACTTCGGCAAGGCCGACAAAGCCGTCAGCCGGGTTATGATTCTGGGAGGAAGTCCTATAGGTGAGATGGTGGCCAGGACTATGGCACCCTGGATGGCGGCCGTGAAAATCATTGAAAAGGACAAGGCCCGTTGCATCGCTCTCTCGGAGCGCCTGCCGGATACCGTCATGATTGCCAACGGCGACGGCAGCAACTCAGATTTCCTGTACGAAGAGGGAATAAGGGACTACGATGCTTTCGTAGCGCTTACTGAAAGCGACGAAAGCAACGTGCTGTCTTGCGTGGTTGCCAAGAAGTTCGGAGTCCCCAGGACGGTCGCGGAAGTGGAGAATATCGAATATATCCGCCTGGCCGAGGAAATGGGGGTCGATACCGTAATCAACAAGAAACTGGTGACCGCCGGCAAGATTTTCAAGTTCACGCTATCCGGTAAAGCTCGTTTCGTTAAGTATATGTCTGGAAGCAACGCCGAGATAATTGAATACACGGTGGCCCCTGGGAGCGCAATTACCCGGAAGCCGATCAAGGAGCTGATTTTCCCTGCAAACGCAATTATCGCAGGCGTGGTCCGCGGCAACGAATCTTTTATCGCAGTTGGGGATACCTGCATCGAAGACTATGACCGGGTAGCCATTCTCGCACTGCCTCAGACTATCAAGGAAATCGATAAGTTCTTCAAATCCTAACTTCCTGCCGCCGCTGCGCCGGCTAAAAAGCCGGTGCAGAAGGCAATCTGGAGATTATAGCCTCCGGTGTCGGCGTCCAGGTCCAGGGCTTCGCCGCAGAAGAACAAGCCTGGAACCAGTCGTGATTCCATGGTTTTGGCAATCAGTTCGTCCGTATTGATGCCTCCGGCGGTTACTACCGCGCGCTCCCAACCAACGTATCCTTCAATGTCGAACTGCCACTCTTTCAGGGCTTTGGCTATGCTTACCAGATTCACCCATACTTTGGTTTCGGTGCGGCTCCGGCGTTCCAGGGTTATTATTTCCGGATGAGTGGCGGTGAAAGCGGGGATAAGGTCCCAGGGCATCAGTTTGCCAAGCAGTATCCTGCATCTTTCTTTTTCCCTTATCCGGCTGCTCCGTGGGTCCCGTGCTATTTCTTCCCAAAGATCCTTGACCCTTACGGTAAGTTCGGTCAAGCTTACGCCCGGTTTAAGGTCGAGCGACAGGGATACGCGGGAACCATTGATGAGAGATTTAACGGCCTTTCGGCTAAGCTGGAAGCCGAGAGGCCCCTCAATGCCGCCGTCGGTGAAATCTATGTCTCCGAACTCCTCCCCGGCAACCGTTCCCTGTACCAGGAGCCTGGCTCCGATGTTCTTCAGCTGTATGCCACAGAACTTGCTGCCGGTTTCGCTGAGCGGTGTATCCCGGGGGATATGGTGGGGAAGAGGAACTTCGTATCGATCCGGTATGGCGGGGCTGTCTGCATCTACGCTGCTCCCCTTATCTTCTTGAATGGATAGCTCGCCGAAGGATTTGTAGCCCTTTGGAACCAAAGCTGTAAGAGAGGGAAACATCGGTGTAATACTATGCCCCATAGCCTTCGCCCAGCGGTAGCCGTCTCCGGTGGACCCCGTTCCGGGGTATGACAAGCCTCCGGTAGCTATGATGAGCCTGGCGCATTTGTGGTCGCTGCCGTCGGACAGGATGACTTTGAAGCCGTCCGCTTCGTTGCCGCCGGAAAAGGGACAGCGCTCTATTGCGGCTACCTCCGCTTCGGTCTGCATAACCACCCCTGCACCATTGCATGCATTTACCAGAGTATCAACTACTTCGGATGAGCGATGGGAGGCCGGGAATGCACGGTCTCCCCGTTCTGTCACACATTCCATCCCGTAACTGCGGAAAAAGCCCATCAGTTTTTCAGGCGGCAAAGTATAAAAAGCGGAGCGGAGAAATCTTGAACCGGAGCGGATATGTGCCGAGAAGCTGTTCCAGTCTTTAAGATTTGTAAAATTGCAGCGTCCTTTCCCGGTAATCATAATCTTGCGGCCGGGGCGGGCCATTTTTTCTAAAAGACAGACTCTCAAGCTCTTGCCTTTGTCGGAGGCCGTTTTGGCGGCGGAATATGCAGCCATTAGTCCGGACGCGCCGGCACCGATTACCAGAATGTCGTATTTCATCGTGTTGATAAACTGTTTACAAATATAAAGAATCTTTCTTTTATAGGTAAAGATATTTTTGTTAATTTTGCAGGTCTTTGGAATACTATTTTTGAAAAAAATATGAACAAAACAATTACACGATTTGAAGGCAGGGCTTACCAGGCCCCCTTCGCTGACGTTTCCGAGGTCCTTCCGGACGTCATCATCTGCGAAAGCGGTGAAACTGAAGACTGGACATTTGACAACGTAGAATTCTGAGCTATGAAAAGATTTTTCGCTATTTCCGGGCTGGTGATGGCAGCCATCGCCGCCCTCTCAGGATGCAACAAGGAAATTGATGTCCAGGTTTCGGAAGACAACTTCAGCGTTGTAGCATCTCTGGATGCAAATACCAAGACAACGAACAGCGGCATGTCCACCTTCTGGGCGGAGAATGACGCCATTACTGTTTTCTACTCTGAAGCAGCCGGCTCTTATACCTCAGCCGGCAAATTTACGCTTTCTGACGGTGCCGGTTCCAAGCTTGGTACTTTCACCACAAGCACAGCCCCTGAACTGACCGGCTCCAAATATGACTGGTATGCAATCTATCCTTCCGGAGTCAAGTCTCCCGCTTCGGCCGATGCGGACGGCGGCTACACTTATGTAGGCGATACCCGCGGCCTCAAGCAATCGGAATATGCCTCCAAGAATGCCCTATGCGGTTCTGCCTGCCCTATGTACGCAGTTACCAAAGGAGTTTCCAAGAGCGCCACCCCGTCTTTTGCTTTCAAGCAGATTGCTTCCGTCATCGAGGTGAATGTGGTGAACAAGACCGGCAAGTCCCTCGTGGTCACTTCAGTTGAACTTGATGAAACGGAGTCGGGACAGGACATCGTAGGTTCATATTACATCGATTTCACTGGAAACGAGCCTGTGTTTACCGGCAGCGAAGGCTATGTGAAGACCGTTTCCGGAGCAAACATCACTTCTCCGGCCGAACTCGGTGCCGCCGATACCGCCAAGGTTTATCTGGTAGTCCGTCCCTATGCACATGACGCTTCCAAGGCGTTCACTCTGAATATTGCGGGTTCGGTTGACGGAAAAGCTGGAAATGCAGTGGTTAAACTGTATCCTACTGCCGCCCAAGGCGTTTTCTCCGCCGGCAAGATCAAGAAGGTTACGGCAAACGTAACTTCCATGGAACTTGCCAACGTGAGTTCCGTGACCGATGCCGTCGCTGCGCAGGATAACGATGACGTGGTGGTTGAAAACGCTATCGTCGCCGCCCTGACCAGCAGGGGTTTCGTCATCACCGACGGCTCCAGCAACGTCTATGTGTACCAGAATTCCGCACCTACAGTAGCTCTCGGGGACAAAGTCAGGGTGACTGCAAAGAAGACCACCTACTATGGCCTTCCCGAGCTTACGAGTCCTTCTGTCACCGTCATATCTTCCGGCAACAGCATCCCCAGGACAAAGTTGATCGACATCACCGGCTCTATTGATTCTTACTCTTCATCCACTGCTGATTATGTCACGGTGACCGGCCCTCTCACCAAGTCCGGTTCCACTTACGTGGTCACTCCCGAGGGCGCCCAGACCTTCAAGGCCTCCGCTTCCAACCCTCACTCTTCCATCGATCTGGCATCCGCAGTTGAAAAGAATGTTACCATGACCGGATATTTCAATACTATCCACAACGGTAACAAGTATGTTCAGATTATCGTCACCGATCTCCAGGTAAATGAGCAACCCGGTCCCGGTCCCGATCCCGTCTTCAACGGTACTACCGTCACGGTGAACATGAAAGAGTATTTTGACAGTCACGGCTATGCTACAGGTACCGTTTATGCCAACATCGACCTCTCTTCAGCGGTCCGTATGTCCACAACCGGCAATCCCAACTGCGGTGCTTTCTTCAGCAGCGGTGACGACTGGAGGCTCTACCAGAATCAGAACGGCAACGTCATCATTTCCGTGGCCAAGGGTTGCACCCTGTATTCCGTGAAGTTCACCTATGGTACTTCCAACGGCGGTGCGCTGTTCGACTCTTCCAACAACAAGTTGGAAAGCGACGCAGAGTTCGAGACCGGCGGTACTTCAGTAGAGTTTACTGTGGGCAATACAGGGGACGCTACCAACGGACAGGTGAGAATCAAGGAAGTTGAGGTAAAATATACAGGTAGCGGTACCTTGGATCCCAGTTCCGGACCTACCGAGACGGAGACTAAGATTACATTGGCCAACAACAAGAGCGTTTACATCGGTGAGACCGTCGAGCTTGGAGCCACTGTAAATGTGAATGCTACGATTACTTACGAGAGCGAGGATGCTGGCATTGCTACTGTGGACGCAAACGGCGTGGTTACCGGTGTGTCTGCCGGCCAGGTCAAGGTGTATGCCCGCGTTGCCGCAAATCCCGGTGTCTATACCGCAGATGAGAGGTATTGCAATGTCACTGTTTCCGAGAAGCCTGTCGCCCAGACCGGTACCTGGAAGGCGACCGCACTCAGCCAGATTGCCGATGGTGCCGAGTTTGTGCTTGTATCCAATGTCGATGGAAGCTATTATGCCATCAGCAACGACAAGTCAACGAGTGCGGCTCCTTCCGCCGTCGCGGTTTCCGTTTCCGGCCAGAATCTTGCCTCCGCTCCTGCCAGCAACCTGGTTTGGAAGATGAAGAAAGTAAGCGGCGGGTACAATTTCCTGAAGGGCGACGATACCGAAAAGTGGTTGTACACTACCAAGTCCAATAACGGTCTCCGTGTTGGTACAGGAGAG
>JAFWPT010000409.1 GCA_017509375.1 Bacteroidales bacterium
GATTCTCAGCGTGATGCGTCCCAACACGGACCTCACGAACGTGAACTATGATACCGAGCTCGTCAGGGAGCTCGGTATCGATTCGCTTATGATGATGTTGATGTCTTTGGCGCTTGAGGAAAAGTTCAATTTCCGCTTTCCCGACAATCAGCCCCCCTTCCACACCGTGGGAGAGGTCTGTGACTACATAGCGTCCTTGACGTAACTGCGCCTGCGCATGTAAGGCTGGGGATTGTACTCCTCGAACAAAGTCTGGACTTTATAATTCTCCTCCAGTTGGGGATTCAACAGCATCCGTTTTATGCCAAGACGGATGCAATTTTCGTGTATATACTTAAACAGCAGTACATTGACCCCCTTCCCCTGATACTCCGGAAGTACCCCGATAAGCAGCGCCTCTATGGTATCGTTGTGCTTGAGCGAACGCAGGATGGGGATGAATCCGAAAGGAAACAGGCGACCCTTGGCCTTGCGGACAGCTTTGGAAATGGAAGGCATGGTGACGCAGAATCCTACCATTTCATCTTTCTCATTCAGCACCAGGGCCACCAAATCCTTGTTCATAACCGGCACATACTGCTTCACGTAGCTGTCTATCTGCTCTTCGGAGAGTTTTGAATACTCGTACAGAGGGGCGAAAGCATCGTTCAGCACATGGAACATCTCCTTGCCTTTGGGTGCAAGTTCCTTGTTGCTCTTGGGTTGGAATACTTTGAGCTTGAAGCGGTTCTCTATCAGCGAAGCATACTGGAACATAGAGGGCAGCTTCTCTCCTATTTCTATTACCCGCTGCGTCCAGTCAGCATCTTTCCTGAAGCCCAGCTTCTCCAGATACTCCCCGTAATAAGGGTAATTGTATATGACCGTGAAAGGACAGTCTTTTTCGAAGCCTTCTACAAGCAGACCTTCCCTGTCCATGTCGGTAAATCCGAGCGGGCCTTTTATCTTCTCCGCACCACGCTCTTTCCCCCATGCCAGCACGGCGTCGATAAGGGACTTCAGGACATCAATGTCATCCACAAAATCCAGCCAGCCGAAGCGCACCACTTTCTCGCCCCACTTTTTATTGGCATTGTGGTTCATGATGGCTGCTATCCTGCCCACAATCTTGCCTTCGCACCTGGCCAGGTAGAGTTCCCGCTCACAAAAGGATAAGGAAGGGTTTTTCTCTGAAAGGGAATTGACCTCATCCGACTCGAAGGACGGTACCCATTGAGGGCAGTTCTTATACAATTCAAACGGGAAACGGATAAACTGCATGAGTTCGCAACGCCCCTTAACTGTAGAAATAGAAATGATCTTCATAATGATACAAATGTACGTATTTTTGACGATATTTCGACGTTATTTGCAGCGAAGCATACCGTTTATGATCAGGAAGAGTCTCAAAAAATATCTGGAAGAAGAAATTGTGCCGCGCTATGCCGCCTTTGACTCGGCACACAGGCAAGACCACGTTTTGTCGGTGATGGAAAGGGCGATGGCCATGGGAGAGCTTTACGATGTGGATGAAGAAATGCTGCTCACAGCAGCAGCCTGTCACGACCTGGGCCTGGCAGTTGACCGTAAAACCCACCATTTTGAAAGCGGGCGGATAATACGCTCCGACAAGCGGCTGCATGAATGGTTCACTCCTGAACAGATTGAGGTGATAGCAGAAGCTGCCGAAGACCACAGGGCCTCATCCAAGACCCCTCCACGCAGCGTTTATGGACGCATCGTTGCAGAAGCGGACCGGCTGATCGTACCGGAAACAGTCATCTGGAGAACGGTACAATACGGCATCGACCACTACCCTGAGCTGGACAAGGAAGGCCACTGGCAGCGCACCCTGGAGCACCTGCACGAGAAATATGCAGAGGGAGGTTACTTGAAACTGCTTATTCCCGGTTCGCCGAACGAAGAGCCTCTAAATCAACTTCGGGATATCATCAAGGATGAGAAAAGGCTAAGGGATATTTTCGAAGCTGTTTACCTGAGTTCCAGCCACGATTGAAACTTTTGCCATAATTATTTGTCATTTTTCGAGGAATTGTTATATTTGTGGGAAAATTCTAACTTTTCCTACAAATGCAAGAAAATGACGGCAAATACATCTTCGGCGTGGTGAAGGTGGGGGACAAGGGACAAATCGTAATCCCTAAAGAAGCACGCAATCTTTATGAAATAAAACCGGGAGACGCCCTGCTGGTGCTGGGCGACAGGAAAGGCATGGTGCTGCTCAAGACGGAAATATTTCAAAACGCTATTAACCAAACCATTGAGGGACTGCAACAATGAGAAAGCATTGGATTGACAACCTGCGCTGGGTTACTGTGCTCCTGGTGCTGTTCTACCACGTTATCTACTTCTACAACAACAAGGGAGTGTTCGGAGGCATAGGCGGATTCGGCGACGGTCCCCAGTACCAAGACGTTGTAATGTACATTTTGTACCCCTGGTTCATGCCCTTGCTGTTCCTGCTGGCGGGCATAAGCGCCAGATACGCCCTGGAAAAGCAACCCGCCGGGAAATGGTTTAAGGCCCGCACACGGAAACTTCTGGTTCCCAGCACTATAGGACTCTTTGTATTCCAATGGATGGTGGGCTATTTCAATACTGCAGTGGCAGCAAAGCAGGGCACATTCGACGGCATGCCAGGTCCGGCGAAGTACATCATGATGGCCATCAGCGGAACAGGTCCGCTCTGGTTCATACAAGTGCTCTGGCTGCTCTGCCTGGTACTGTTGCTGATGCGTGCGCTGGACAAGAAGGACAAATTCTGGAATTGGTGCGGTAAAGCAGGCATCCCCGCGGTAATCCTGCTGGGCATCCTGTTCTGGGCCGGAGAGCAGACGCTGATCAAAAACCCACGTCCGGAGAGCCCCGACGGCCTTCTGAACCTGTACAAACCTCTGTTCTACATGGTGCCCTTCCTGCTCGGCTATTTCGTATTCTCCCACGATGAAGTGCAGGAAAAACTCGGGAAAGTATGGATTCCGCTGATGGCCTGCGCCGTCGTCTCCGGCGGCATCCTGATTGCCACTACTTTTGGGCAGGACAACACCTCTCCGCAGTATCTCGGATCGCCCCTAAACTGCCTTTACGGCTGGCTCATGTGCCTGGCCATGATGGCATGGTTCAAAGCCAGAATGGACCGTACCGGCCGCTTCGCAGGTTACATGACCCGGTCAAGCTTCGGTATCTACATCGTACACTATCTGGTAATCGCCTCCCTTGGGTATATGATGAAAACCTATACCCAGCTGCCCCCAGTGGCCATGTATGCCATACTTGCGGTAGCTGTCTTCACCTTGTCCCCTCTGCTTTACGAAGTGCTGCGCCGTATTCCCGTGGTGAGATGGTGCGTGCTTGGGGAAGGCAAATAATTACTGCTGGGCCTGCCTCTCGCTGTCTTTCAGCTGCTTCTTGGCGTCCCTGGCGTCTTTTTTGGCATCTCTCATCTGCTTCCTGGCGGATGAGATGTCTTTTTTACATTGGCACCGTTCTTTCTTGAGCCGGTTGAGGGTCTTGTTCTCCTTGGTTATCTGATTCTTTATAAGTTTCAGCTCATCGTTGCAGAACCTGACGTCTTTCTTTAGCATATCTACGGTCTGACGGTCAGCCCCGGCCTTCTTTTCAAGCGCAAGTCTCTGTTTGCGGATCTTCAGGTCATCCTGTCTCTCCCGCTTCTGCTCCTGCAGACTCTTGATTCTTACCTTAGCATCGCTGATATCCTTCTCCAGCCAGTTGATTCTTCTTTCCAGAGAGGAGATGTCCTTCCTGGATTGCTTGGAGACGTAATCATACTGCCTCTGGGCCTCCTCGTAATTCTGCTTGCTGCGCTCCACCATAGCAGCTGCATCATCCTGATTCTGCGCCATCACGCATATTGCGGGCACAAGAATCAACAGAATGTTCAAAAGAATTTTTTTCATATAGCTGACAAATTAAATATCACTTGAAGAAAAAGAACCAGGCGGCCCACTCTTTCTTGATTCCGGAGGCCTGGCCTATTGTGCGGTAACTGCCGTCCTGGACCGTGCCGTCGCTTTTGATGTATCCTATCGTGCGGTAGCTGCTGTCTTGAACGGTACCGTCAGATTTGACGTGTCCTTTGGTAGAGTAACTACCATTCTGGATTGTCCCGTCATTCTTGATATAAGCCACAGTGCGGTAGGAGCCGTCCTGAACCGTGCCGTCGCTTTTGATATGTGCTATGGTACGATAGGAACCATCCTGGACCGTGCCGTCCCTTTGGATGTATCCTATGGTAGAATAACTGGAATTGCGGATAGTCTGGGCGTGTGCGCAGCTGCATCCAGCAAGCAAAACAAGGAGAATGGTCAGAAACTTTTTCATAATGACATGCAAGTTAATAAACTTTTCAAGATTATCGTATATTTGCGAGCACATTATTCCTGATTAAGGCCAACAAAAAAAACAAATCATGACTGAAAGCAGTAGAGAAATCTGGCTGGACTGGCTACGCGTAACAGCTTGTTTCCTGGTTATGCTCACACATAGCGCCGAGCCATTTTACCTTGGTGGAGAAGGGTCCCTTATACTTACCCGCTCCGATGCCGTATGGGTATCCATACTCAACGTCATTCCACGTGCCTGCGTCGCCCTCTTCGTAGTGGCGTCAAGTTACCTCCAGTTCCCCCTGCACTATTCAGCGGGCGAATTCTTCCGCAGAAGGGCCGTGAGGATTCTGGTCCCCTTCGCTATCTGGTCGGTTATCTATGCCCTGGTCTGGGGCGAGCCGGTTCAGAATTTCAAGGACCTGCTGCTCAATTTCAACTATGCACTGCCGCACCTTGAGGCTGTCGAACGGCGGGCGCCTCA
>JAFWPT010000410.1 GCA_017509375.1 Bacteroidales bacterium
AAATCAGGGCCGGGTGTCTATGGCGACCGCTTATATGCTTTATGCAGAAGCAGGGCTCTATCAAAATGACGAAACCCGTTTCGGCCAGGCCCTCAGCTATATGAAGGATATAATCGGCTCGAACCAGTACAAATTGGTAGATGATTTCGGCACTATCTTCACAGAGGCAGGCGAATGGGGCAGCGAGTCCATTTTTGAAATCGGATTCAAGGATAACGGCGCACAGCGCTCCTATAGCTGGGTGCGCGGCGTGGGCGGTACAGTCCTTCCCCGCCTTATTTCCCCTTATGACTGGACCGGTGATGCAAGTCACGATAAAGGCTGGGGCTTCGCTCCCGTCCGTCTCGAGACCTACGAATTGTTCGACCCCGCCGATGCCCGCAGGGATGCAACCTGCTGGGATGTGCGCGACTCCAGGGATAAATATACCCTCCGTTACCAGGATACCGGTCTATTCCTCGAGAAGTATGCGGCATACAAAGAGAACAACGCTGATGCACAGTATGATGGAGACCTCAATTTCAACAATAATCTCCGTATCTACCGTTACTCTGAGACCCTTTTGAACGCCGCCGAACTGGTGGTGCGCAATGCCGGCAGCGGGGATGCGGAAAAGTGGCTCAACGATGTTCACGGCCGTTCCCTGAAGGGCGCTAAGGTGGCCCTTTCACTCGACAACATCAAGCAGGAGCGTCGTCTGGAATTCGTAGGCGAAGGCAAACGCTACTGGGACCTGATCAGGTGGGGCGACGCTCCCTCCGTGCTGGTTCCTGACGCCTATGGATACCGCACCAACAGTTGGACTGCTCAAAAGAAGTATTTGCCTTTCCCTCAGTCTTTGATTGACGCCACTGCCGGAAAGACTCACGAACTCACCCAGAACAACTATTGATTATGAAAAGATTAGCTTATATAATTGCGGCGGTTATGGTAATTGCCGGCTGCGCAAAGGAGCAGTTCGAGCATCCCGTCGAGCAGAACGCACCCGAGACCGCTTCCGCTTTCGAGCCTGTCATCACCGTGGACCAGGAAATCAACCAGGTTACCTTCTCGGTGGATGCTAAGGCTGTAATTCCCGTGTGGCTTTTCCAGGACAAGGATGGGGAATTCACGGAGTATAAGGCGCAAAACGGATTCAAGAGAATCTTTGCTAACGCCGGAGACTATAAAGTGCGCATGAAGATAATGAACGCTTCCGGCGTCACCCCGGATTATGTGGAGAAGACTTTCCACATCGACAACACCATAGCATCTTTCGACAGGTACATCACCTTCCTTTCCGGAGGAACCACTGCGGACAACGTTAAGGAATGGCGCGTGGACGGCGACGAAGCTGGCCACATGGCTTGCGGGCCTGCCGGTACCGTAGGCACTGAATGGTGGTCTGCAAAACCCAAAGAAAAGGAAGCTTTCGGCGTGTACGAAGACAGGCTCATCTTCGGAGGAGCCGGGGCATATACTTACAATCCCGGTGAAGACGGTGCCACTTATGTCAACATCGATGGCGTAACCGCATCTCCGTTCGTGGACCAGAAAGGCGCCGCTACTGCCGATTATAACGTGAACGTGGATGCACAGACCACGACCTATTCGTTCGAATTCCGCGGCAACGACCTCTATCTGGTGTTCCCCGAGCATACCCTCTTCCCCTACATCGACAACGATGACTTCTGGGCCAAGCCGGCTCTCCACGTGCTGAATATCACCCGTGAATCAATGGAGCTTGTTCACGACAACGGCAGCATTGCCTGGCATTTCCTCCTCACTTCCAAGGCGGCGGCCTACGTGTTCAAAGGTTTCAACTACACTGCCGACAGCAACCTTTGGAAGCCCGCGGATGCAGAAGGCGGCTCAACTGTATCTTACTATTACGCTCCTGGCTGGAGCCCGATTGCCGATCCTTCCATGGAACGCAGCGGCTCCGAATACACCTGGGTGCTTCCTACCGCTACTGCCGAACGCTGGCAGGCACAGATATTCATTGTTCCTACAGCGAATATCTCCCTGTCCGCAGACAAGACCTATGACTTCTCGGCAATACTGAACTCCAACGTGAACATCACCGCAAAAGTGAAGGTTCATCGTATGGACGAGAATGGTTCCGACGCCGATAACGGAGTGGTGCTGCTGGATTACGATTTGCCCCTGAAGGCAGGAGAGCAGACAATCTTCTATGCAACAGATATCGCCGGCATAGTTGCCAATAACATCCGCATCGTGCTGGATTTCGGCGGCAATCCGGATAATACCGTGGTCTCCATCGACCGTATCACCCTGAAAGACCACGCCATAGATGACGGAACTATCCTGCCCGGAGAAGAGCCCGGAGGCGACACCCCCGTTGCATACACCTATGGTGACAACCTGCTCGGAGAGCTCAGCCTTAAGGAGACCTGGTTCAGTCCTGCCGACTGGAGCGGCGGCCTGGATCCCGGCGCAAGCTTCGAAGGCGGCGTGCTCAAGCTCACCGTGCCTGCCGGAGTCGGCGGCTCGGAGTGGCAGGGGCAGGTGAAGCTGGTCGCTCCCGTTCCGGCCGACCCGGAAAAGGGGTATGCTTTCTTTGCCGAAATAGAGTCTTCCGAGTCCGGTGTGTGCACCGTGAAAGTTGCGGATGCCAACGACGACAGCGCCCACGCCTTCTTCTACGACAACAACGTAGCCCTGGCCGCATTCGATAACGTGGCCTACAAGAATGAGCCGGTGAAGCCGGATCAGGCTTACGAGGCGGTGATGGTCATCTTCGACTTCGGCCGTCTGCCTGCCGGTACCCAGATTACCGTGAAGAATATTGAGCTTAAGGAGATTACAGGCACTTCCGGCGGCAACGGAGGCCACAGCTACGGCGACAGCCTGCTCGGAGAGCTCAGCCTTAAGGAGACCTGGTTCAGTCCTGCCGACTGGAGCGGCGGCCTGGATCCCGGCGCAAGCTTCGAAGGCGGCGTGCTCAAGCTCACCGTGCCTGCCGGAGTCGGCGGCTCGGAGTGGCA
>JAFWPT010000411.1 GCA_017509375.1 Bacteroidales bacterium
CAGCTTGATGGTGTCCAGAGCGGCGATAGAATCATGCTTCATATCCGGGATGAGGGCTGCAACGTTCTTCCACACAGAGACGTCTGAACCCTGGTGCCGGGCATAGTTGATACAGTCCCGGATTCTGGCAGCTCCGGCGTTATATGCTGCAAGACAGTAATTTGCCAGCTCTTTCCGGTTTGCGGCTATGCCTTTGAACTGCTTCTCCAGAGTCATCAGCAGGGCAACGCCGGCTTTCAGGTTCTGTTCCGGGTCGAGCCAGTCTTCACAGCCGAAGTTGCGGGCGGTATTCGGAACAAGCTGCATAAGTCCGGAGGCTCCCCGGCTGGAACGGGCTTCGATATGGAAGCGGGATTCTTGATAGATGAGGGCGGCGAGCAGTTTCCAATCCCAGCCTAAAGTGTCTGCATACACCCGGATTAAGGAATCGTAGGGGGAAATGAAGTCGGCGCTTACTCGTGTGAGCGGATTGTAGATATCCAGGTACGGCTGCCGGAAACGGGCATAATCTTCCTGGATATGAAGCTGGTGCAGCCAGGTTCCGGCAAATTCCGACTCGGCCTCTTTGGCTGCGGGGAAAACCCAGATGCCGCAGCTGTCGGCCCTGTGCCAAAGCAGCAGGCTGTCGGTGGCAAGGCTGTCGTAATAAGGGAATACTACCATGTCCAGGCTGCCGTTTCTGAGTGAGTCCAAGATGCTCTCGCCCTTCGAGGAAAGCCGTATCCCGGCATACCTCCCTTCAGCCGCAGCGAATTGATTTATAAGGTCATAGTTGTATCCGCAAAGAAGCCTGGAGTCTTTCTCCTCACCGTCCAGGCTGATGACGCAATTCAGTGGACTGCCGTCGTGCAGCGGTGTACGCACGCAAGCCGCAAAGCAGAGCAGCATGAGCAGGGCAGGGAAGAATATGGCCGGCTTGTACATTATTGTTTAATGAGTGTGGTTGGACAGCTTCTGAGTGGTAAAGTAGAATGGCCAGAAAATGCCGAACTGCAGGCCGTCTGTGCCGTCAGTGGTGAAAATATAGTGGTCGGCGGTAAAGTAATCCTTGGTACGCATAGGCCATCCGCGCCCGAAGTTCTGGTATTTCAGGAAGATGCTGCAACGCTTCCATTGAACGTTCAGGAACAGGTCGAAATAAGGACCGTTGTTGTACAGGGTCTGGTTTTGGTTGCGGAAGACTCCAAGGGCGGGCACCCATGCCGGAGCGTACCAGCTGGTATTCCAGTAGCCGTTGGCGCCTATCTGCATCACCATTACGTTGAATTTCTTGCTTTCGTCCCGCTGGACCACGAATTCTGCATACCATCTTAAATTGACGGCGGCAAGCGGTACGGGCACTATGTCTTGTGCCGAGGAATACTGCAGCAATATCCTGTTGTCGAAATGCATGGGACCGGCTTTGAAATCCTTGCGTATAGATGCCGAAATGACGCTCATGGGAGTGACGTTCTGGCGGACGATGCCCAGCGTATCGTAATAGATGTTGTTGCTGAGCAGGGCATAGCCTAATTCAGCGTCAAAACGCCAGTGGGGTATATGGATGCCTCCCTTGATCTTGGTCGTAGATATCTTGGAGAAGTCGTTTTCCCAGCGGAAATGGTTGGTGTTGAGCATCCGCTGGTAGTAATCCGGGGTAAGCAAGGTGGTCTCGAAGTGGGCGTTTATGGACACCGGACTCTTCCTCGCGCGGCGGAACGGATAGAAGTTAAAGCCTGCGTTGGCTTCCACCTCGGTGTCTCCTATGCAGTAGCCGAGCGCATTGAACTTTGCCTTGGCATCCCACGAAAGGTACTTGCTCAACTGGCCTTGGGCACCTGCGTACACGTAGAATGTATTCTCGACATGGTTGAGTGGCCTGAGGGTGGTGCTGTCGAAATAATGCCTGAGCATATCTCCTGCTCCTACATCCAGCTTGGATACTATGCCTTCGCTGCCCCATGGCTGGAGACGCAGGAATACCTTGTTGTCGAGCTTCATGGTGCGGAGGGAGTCGGCGCTGGCGGCTCCGAAATAGAAGGCGTCATTGTAGTACCTGCGTCCTTCAGGAGTAGTTATATTATCCGCGTAATTCCTTGTGTAAGTGGACCATTCGCTGCTGTGACCGATGAAGGCGGTGGTGATGTCGCGGTTGATGGTCTCTTCGGCCGCTTCGGTCTCTTCGGCATCCTCATCTTTGGATTCTTTCCCTTTTTCT
Organism: Bacteroidales bacterium; assembly: GCA_017509375.1. Next base: position 2,198 of record JAFWPT010000411.1, read on the forward strand.
TGATCTTCGGAAGAAGCGGCATCTTCCTTCTTCTTGATTAGCTTTTCGATGAAGGTAAAGGGAATACGGTACTGCTGGTTGAGGTACCAGGTATTCTTGGTAATCTTTGACGTGGCCCCTTTGAGCATGACCGGGATTTCCCTCGGCTCTACCGTTGTGTCCCTGATCCAGCTGTTGTCGGTTATGCCGCCGTTCTCCATGCGATCTACCATGTTGTAGATGTA
>JAFWPT010000412.1 GCA_017509375.1 Bacteroidales bacterium
GGCAGGACGACAGCATCAAGATGGTGATAGTGGTGGAAATCAACGGCAAGACCTACTACTATCCCTATCGTGCCCTGTATGTCCAGCCGAATTCCCGCTATCTGGTCCACAATATTACCCTCAAGGGAATCGGCAGCGAGTACAGCAACTTCTACGTAAAGAAGTTCTCCGCCACGCTAGGACCGATGAGCGTCGGACAGTGGCAGGAGCTGGAGGTAGACAACATCGACATGGGCTACAAGGACTATGACGGCAATGAAATCTATTAGGCCTATGAGACTGAGAATAAAGAGATTCTTCGCTCCGCTCAGAATGACAGTATGGGCGGGAGTGCTGCTGGTGGCGTTGGCAGGATGTGAGCCGGAGCCCCTCCCCGTATCCTTCGGAGTGGAAAGCGGCGGGCAGGAGGTTACTACTTTCGACTTCGGCGTGATGAGCTATGAGGGCCCTTCGACCAAGGCCTATGCGGCCGATGTGGAAGACGGCTTGGTGGACCGCATCGATATCTTCATGTACGACGGCAGCGGAAACATTTACGGCCACAAAGTCATTGGGGAATATGGCAGCGGGGCGATGGACCTTACCAGTGTCACGTTCCGGGACTCCGATGGCAACGGTGTCGTGCGTTCCTACCTCTTCATCGCCAATCTGGACCCGGACAGTGCCCAGTACATCGGTTATCTGGACCGGGTGGATATGAACCGGTACCCGGAGACCTTCATCCCCTGGAGCGCCGGGAATGCCCGGGTGAACTACCCGCTGATGGCGGCAACTGCCAAGGTCACCTTCGGCAGCACAACCAGCGTCAGCATAAGCCTGATGCGTTATATGTCCAAGTTCGAGATTGGGACCGTGACGGCGCAGTTCTGGGGAACACCGGACCAGTATCGCAATGTCTATCTGCAGAATATCGTCTTTGCCAATGCCTGGGACATCGTCCGCGTCTGTCAGTCCAAGCCGCAGAATTTCACCGGCCAGCCCACCGACATCTTCGGCCCCACAGGATGGTCCAGCGGCGCCTTCGGGAATCCGGAAAAGAACTACTACATGGCCAATTATTTCCTGAGCCAGGATGAATGGAGCGCATACGGTATGACTTATGCCGATATGCACGGGACCTACAACCAGGGCACCTGGGGCGGCAAGGGCAAGCTCAATCAGGACTATAACTACCTGTACAACGACAACTGGAAGCATCCCAAGCACAGTATCAACTTAACGGCTCCGGCTTCACTTGTCGCCCTTTCGCAGCAGACCTGGGACACCAATGCCTACCTGCCGCAGAATGCCGGGAAACTGTGCGATGAGTACGATGGCTCCCTGGGTCCATTCAGCGTAAACAGGGCCTTCTACACCCTTCCCACTAAGTTCAACGCATGGTTCACCGAGCCCACCTACGGCGATGAATCCCAGAACAACGAACTTCGCCTGGTGCTGGCCGTGAAGATCAACGGCACGCTGTACTTCTACTCCAAGATGATTACCGGCCTGAATCCGAACATGTGCTATAAGATTAACAACATCACCCTTGCCGGAGAGCCATCAGAGTATCCAAACACATGGGTACGCGGCGGTCAGGTCACGAAAGCAGCTTCGAATGAAGAACGCTGGACTGTCCACGGCAACGTGGCCGAAATAGACAACCTGGTGCTATGAGACGGATAAGATGCTTCGCGATGCTCAGCATGACAATTCTGCTGGCATCCTGCTCGGTCAAGGAAGACCGCAGCGACTGCCCCTGCTGGCTTACGGTGGATGCGAACAAAGCAATTTCACTGAGTGCCTGGTACGGCAGCCATCAGATTCTTGACAACCATCACGGCGGCTTTGTGGACTACACTGTCCCGAGAGGAATCGTGGACCTTGTGGCCAGTCAAGGCAGTTTCACAGCCCCGGAAGGGCAGCAGATGGGAGAACTCTTCGCCCAGCTCCAGCATCTGGATACGGACGGCGAGTTTGCCAACACCGGGATTGAACTGAAAAAGCAGTTCGCTACGGTGTCCATCGATTTCAAGGATGAAGATGACGGCCGGACCGGGTATGACCTGCTGGTCACCGGTGCCGTTTCCGGAGCGAATCCCCGAACACTGGAGCCTGTGGAGGGCCTCTTCCGCTTCGTGCCGGAGCCTGTAACTGACGGCCGCGGATATGCTTTCCGCGTACCCCGCCAGAAGGACAATTCCTTAGCTCTGACCCTCTCCTACAACGGCAGTGTGGTGGAGTCTATCGACCTGGGCTACCTGATTGCCAAGAGCGGCTTCGACTGGACGGCAGAGAACCTGGGTGACGTATCCATCCTCTGCGACCTTCCCGCCCATACCTTCACCATTACCGTCAAAGAATGGGAAGGGCCGGTAACCTTTGACATTACGATATAACCTAAACCTCTAAAGATTTTTTCATAAGTATTAAACGTTAAACAAGGGAGCGGACGCCTGCGAAGGTCTCCGCTTTTTCTATTTCAACGCTATTAATCCCGGGCCCGGGAAATTAACATTCGGCTAAGTTCGTTTAGCCTCAGCAGGACTCTCGTCCATCACGCGGTCGAGATAGGTTTTTATCCAACAGAACTCTTGCGTCACCTCGATACCGGCTTCTTCGAGATATTTGTGCAACTGGTGCCAATACTCGCTGCCTGAGCACAATGTGGCCACTTCCACAATGGAGGCCTCTATGGTGCGGGACTGTTCTTCGACGGCTGCTAGCTGCACTTCTTTCGTAAAGGGTAACGCTATCAAAAGCCTTCTTGCAATATCCAGATGTTGGATAATCACTTTTCCTTTGCAGGGGATCTGGGTTTCCCCAAACTTACGTTTTGTTTTCATTGACGAATTGTTTTGGGTTCACACCGGTGGCTGAAAGGCTATGTACATAGCGGGTTAAAGTGCACTATTCGGAATCGCAGTATGCCCGGCCGTCAGCCAGGCCTTACATCACGATGGTACTGGTCACTCATATACCTGATAGTTTTAGTGTTCCCAATTATGCGCGAAAGCTGGCGTGCATCCCTGCAAGCCAGCCCCGTTTCGTGTCATCTCACGATGCAAATGCTTGCTTACGGTGTGATGCTCCAAACAATTCGTGACGTAAAGATAAGGAGTGAAATTGTCACTTTCTGACACAGGAGCAAAAATCGTGAAGGCCGATTTCGCCAAATGACAGAAAATGCTTAAATTTGCAACAGTTACAAGCAGAAATACTTTGTAAAGACATACACAAGCGTTTGAACGCTTTTGAACCGGCGTAAATCCTGCCACGATTTAAGAAAACTCGAGTTCAAAGGTGGACAGGCGTCTGCAATCTTAAGGATTCAGGCGTTTGTACCACTTCTCGAGTTTACCGTGGCAGGTGGCCGGGAGTGGGAGCCTGAATCCTTTTTCGTTTCCTCTCTTGGTCATAAGCAGAACGCAGCCGCATACAGATTGTCTCTTCCTTGCAGGGGATCTGGACAATCTGCCAGGGCAGGCCTTCTGCAGGGGCTTGCCCTTTTTACAGGACCATTGCCATGTAAAGCGGATAGTATGTTATCTTGTCTTCTACGAAAAGATTCTCCCGGCAAAAGACCATAGCCCGCGAGACCTTGTCCGGACTGTTGCGGAGTATCGCATCCAAGGACTTGTGATCCTTGAATTCTTCTCCCGATTTCACCTCCAGCACAGCAATTCCTGTCTCCCACTTGTATATGAAATCCAGTTCCTGCTTGCTTTGGCGATCATAGTAATGAAGAGGAATTCCTTTCTTGACCAGCTCCCCGGCAATGAAATTCTCCGTCAGAGCGCCCTCGTTGATGTGAATGTCTCCATTCATGACCTGGAATTGCATCTTTGGAAGGCTCATATAAGTTAGGAGCCCGGTATCCACCAGGAATAACTTGTACAGTTTCCTGTTCTCCGTAGTGCTGAAAGGAAGCTTGAACTCAGTAGTATTGAACGAGTAATATGCATCTCCGGCATCGATGAGCCACTGCGTGGGGTCCGCATACTTCCGCCGTGAGGCGCCTTTCTCCAAATCCGCCAGGACGTAGCGTTTATCCTTTTTTGCAAGCTGGGACGGAATAGCATCAAAGACACGTTTCACAAGAACTTTCTCCTTCCCGGCATATTTGGAAATATCATCGCGGTAACTGTCAACAATGCTCTTCTGAATTGAAACCACCTTCTGAAAATCTTCGTCAGTGACAAACTTCTGAACGGCCTCAGGCATTCCTCCAACAACCAAATACTGACGGAAATACTTCATCATCTGTTCATGAATCAGCGCTGGAACGGGCGTTCTTTTTACATAGCATTCTTTCAGGGTATCTATCACCTCTTGTGTGATGCCAACCGCCCATAAGAATTCTTCAAAGTCAAGGGGATACATGTTTATCCGCTCCTCGAATCCGACGGGGTAAGATGCCACGATATCATCTTCATCTTCCTGTGCTTGCTTCCGCTGTTCTTCCTCCTCTTCGTCTTCGCCACCCTTGTAATTGATCCCTAAGAGGGAACCGGATTCGATAAAGTCATACTCGTGTTCTTCCATAAGGAACTTGATGGCAGTGCGGGCCCCGGGGCAATCCTGGATTTCGTCAAAGAAAACAAGCGTCTCACCCTTGACAAAGGGGCCATAGCCCATTGCCGAAAGGTTCATAATGATTGTATGGGTGTCCAAATCCCCGTCAAAAGCTTTTTTCGCACTCTTTCGTTTTACGAAGTTGATTTCAATAAAGTGCTTATAGTGACGGCGTGCAAACTCGCGGATTGTTGTGGTTTTACCCACCTGGCGGGCTCCATCCAAAAGGGGGGCTTTTGCCCTATCTCCCTTATACCAAGTCTCCAGACTGTCGAAAATCTTTCTATTCAGCATATTACATGAGTTTTCCCGATGCAAATTTACAACTTTTCGCCCGGTATTTCAATACATTTTTGCAACTTTTCGCCAAGAATTCGCTCTTCCGTTGCAACTTTTCGCCCGGACGTTATGCAAAGATACTACAGGCTAAACAGTCAGACAAATCTTTGCAATGTTTGCAATGATTTGGATATGTCGATTGTTTTAATACACAGAGTGTTTTACGCAGTGGCGCTCCAGGACTTTCTGGTCTTCCACTACCTCGAAGCAATCTGTTCCGTCTGGAAGCGTTGCCCGATGGAAACGGTATGCCGGATTCCCCTTGATAGCTTTCTTGGCAGTTGCAAGAGCCTTTTCACCGGAATCATAAGTAAAAACCAGGGCATCGTCTTTGGGCATAGACCTTCTGACCGGACTTGCTCCGGAATACTGTCTGCGAGCACGTGCAGGTGGTGCCTCAGTGGGCGGCGGGGGCGTTTCAACAGGCGTCACCTTCCGCTCATAAGCCAGCATCCTGGCATCTTCTGCTTGGGCACGCTGCTCGTCATACTGACGGTCCCATTTCCGGTAATACTCCAGCTTGGGGTCTTCGAAAAGGGACATCTGCTCATAGCTTTCATGCGTCAGCTTCGAAACGCCCAGCCCCACCTGCCGGATAGGCGTTATGCCATCCCAGATCTCCGTGAGCATACGCCTGGCCTCATTCAGTATGACGGCCGTGATGTCAGTGGGCTGCGACAACGAGGTCTGCTTCTGCTGCACCGTGAAATCCTTGTGCTTGATGAACATGGATACCGTGGATGCCCGGAAGTCATCCCTGCGGATGCGATGCGCCACGATGCAGGCCACGTTGAATAGTGCCCGGTCGATATCCTTGGGGTCTGTATAATCCTTGGAGAAAGTCCGCTCGGCGCTGTAACTCTTAGCCTCTGCCACCTCTGTTTCCACCGGCGAATCATCCCGACCGTTGGCGTTCTCATGAAGCTGAAGGGCGAACTTCTGGCCCACCAGGCGGGTCAACGATCCCATCCCCAGCTTGGCCAGGTCGCCGATGGTATGGATGCCGTAGGCTGTCAGGCGTTCCTCTGTCTTCTTTCCTACCCACAGCAGGTCACGCACGCCAAGCGGCCACATCTTTTCCTGCACTTCGTAATCCCAGAGGGTGTGTACTTTGTCCGGCTTCTCGAAGTCTGAGGCCATCTTAGCCAGCAGCTTGTTACTGCCGATGCCCACGTTTACCGTAAAGCCCAGCGAGTTCTTGACCTGGTCCTTGAGCCGAATGGCCATGGCCACGGCATTCTCCGGCGTGCAGCGCAGGCTCATATCGATGAAACACTCATCAATGGAGAACTGCTGCAATACTGGCGAATAAGAACGGCATATCGAGATAAACCCTTCCGAGCAGCGCTTATACCACTCCCAGTCGCCCCGGACCAGTACCAGGGACGGACAGGTACGCAGCGCCATCGAAACCGGCTGCGCCGTCTTGATGCCCAGTTTCTTGGCTGGTATCGAGGCGGCCGTAATGATGCTCCTGCGGTCGTTGGGATCTCCCGATACAACTGACGGCACCAAACGGATATCCGGTTTACCTTCCATCACAAGCTTAACCGCGCTCCAGCTAAGGAACGCGGAATTTACATCGATATGAAAGATGATACGGGGCACAGATTACTCCTCTTCCCCTTCGAGGGCAAACTCCCTCACGATGTCAAGAAAACGGTCTTCCACGTCTTCCACACGGTTCAGCAGATTGAAGAGGCCGTCTTCCGACAAGACGCCACGCGGCATATCCTTGGGGAGTTTCCCGGCTTCATCTGCCTCGAAGTCCTCCATCCACTGTTTGGAATCCATATAATGCCGTAGCAGTTCGATATCATATTGTAACTGCGTGTAACGGTCGATGCCTTGATTAAGAAGCTTCAGCATCGCGTCCACTTGCTTGGAGGCATCCTCCATTTTCTTGACACGCTCCACCAGTCCTTCCGGCAATTCGTAAGAGCGAAGGTCCTCTTCCTCCATCTCGTCATCATCTTCCTCGTCCATCTCGTCGCCATACTTTTCCCTGAGCATCTTCATCCTACTGGTGAACAAGTAGCTGGTGACCTTTCCGAAGCCCAGGATCATCAGGCCCAAGATGGATGCGCCAAGTAGGAAGCCCGGCATCCAGGAACGGTCAATGAGCATCCCTATGATAAGGATGAGCACGGAAAGCAAGATGAGAACAAAACAGGCCAACCAGGAAATATGACGCGTGGATACGACCAGGCCCACAATCAGGCCGAGTGATAGCACAGCGCTCACGATGGCGCAGGAAATGAACAAAGGCTGGTTGTCGATATAATACCCCGTAATGGCAAAGGCCGATGTGGCCGTTGTGACCAGTTGGAATATTTTGGCGATGTTGGCCAGGCGGGTTAGACGGTTCTTGTCCATAGAATTCTATAACAATAAAGTCATTAGTCCTGCAACCAGTGCTGCAGGAATTCCCAGGAGCATCCCGATGAGAGCCCCCTTAATGTGGAACCAGTAGTCGTGATAATCAGCCACCATATCTTCCGTCCCGGGAATTACAAAGTGCTTGTCATGGCAGAACCAGATGCAGTCCAGTACAATGGCGTCGAACCAGTTTACCACCACCCACAGGGCGTACGCGGTAAGGCATCCGCA
>JAFWPT010000413.1 GCA_017509375.1 Bacteroidales bacterium
GGCTACGAGTACGAGATAGACCAGATGCACGTTTACATCAAGGCCCCTTATCCCCTGAGCGACAGCATGCCGGAGGCATTTGCGGCCGGAATAGACAAAACCATAAAACAAGCTCTATGATTATTACTTTCCTGCTGGCGGCGGCCATCAATATCGCTACGGTATCCAATCCGCCCAGATACGACATAGTTCCTACTCCCAAAAGCCTCACTCCCGCCGAAGGCGAGTTTGTGCTGGGCAAGAAGACCCGCATTGCGGTGGAAGATGCCGCTTTCAGCGAGATAGCAGAAGACTTCACGGCCCAGGTATGCACCGCTACCGGATTCACCCTCAAGGGCAACGGGCCCGCCATTACCCTCAAAAAGGTTTCCGGCCTGGGCAAGGAAGCATACCGGCTGAACGTACGTCCCGACGGCGTGCTCATCGAGGCTACCGATGTGAACGGGGCTTTCTACGGCCTGCAAACCCTGCTGCAGCTGCTTCCCGCAGAGGTTTACGGCTCGGTCAAGGCAAAGGGCGTGAAGAAGTGGGCGGCTCCGTGCTGCTCCATCTACGATGAGCCTGAGTTCTGGTACAGAGGCTTCCTCTTCGACTCCGGCCGCTTCTTCTTCCCCAAGGAGGAACTGATGAAGTTCATCGACCTGATGGCCATGCACAAGCAGAACATTTTCCACTGGCATCTTACGGAAGACCAGGGCTGGCGCATACAGATAGACAAGTATCCCAAACTCACGGAAGTGGGCGCCTGGCGTAAGGAGACTGCATGGCACAGCGGGATAGGCAACGGCACGCCCCACGGCGGTTTTTACACCAAGGATGACATCCGCGAAGTGGTGGAATACGCCCGCAGGCGCTGCGTCACCGTGGTGCCGGAAGTGGAGATTCCCGGTCACTGCACCGCCGCTATTACCGCTTATCCTGAGCTCAGCTGTTTCCCGGACCGCCATTATGAGGTGGAGACCCGCTGGGGCATCTGGAAGAACCTCTACGCCCCTACTGCCAAGACTTTCCAGTTCCTGGAAGACGTGTTTACAGAACTCTTCGAGCTCTTCCCCTCGCCCATTTACCATATAGGCGGCGATGAAGCCCCCAAGGACGTATATCGCGAGAGCCAGTACTGCCAGGACCTGATGAAGGTGCTGGGCATTGAGAGGGAAGAGGAGCTGCAGACCTTCTTTGTGAAGCGTATGGGAGACTTCCTCCGCAAGCACGGCAAGACCGTCATAGGCTGGGATGAAATCCTGGACGGCGGTGCGCTGGAAGACCCTATCGCCATGTCTTACCGCGGCCATGCGCCTGCAGCCCGCGGCATACGGCGCGGCATCAGGGTAGTTCTTACCCCCAACCGCTGGTGCTATCTGGACAACAAGCAGGAAGACCAGCCGGACGATGTAGCCCAGGAGATTTTCATGCCCCTAAAAAAAGTTTACAACTATTACCCGGCGGTGGATTCCATTCCCGACCTGAGCAAGAAATATATCATAGGTTATGAAACCTGCCTCTGGACAGAGTACATCTGGGACAACCATCTGGCCGAGTACCAGGCTTTCCCCCGTAACGTGGCTGCCGCAGAAGTGGGCTGGACTTCCCGTCCCAACAAAGACTGGGAGAACTTCCGCCTGCGCATGCCCAAGATACTCAAGCGCCTGGATGCCAAGAACGTAGATTACTGCCCCGCATACTGGGATATAATCTTCGACTACGACCGGCGTCTGCCCTTCCCCAAGCCCATGAACCTCCAGCTCGACTACCCCGACGGAATAGTGCGCTATACCCTGGACGGCTCCGAGCCTACTGCCAAGAGTCCCGTTTACGACGGCACTCCGTTCATGGTGGACAAGGGCAGCGTTATCAAGGCCCGCGGTTTTACCGCCAAGGGCAAGCCTCTAGGGAAGACCGTTACCAAAGAATTCGCTAAATGAGACGATTTCCCGCCATAGTGTCCGCCGTCCTGCTGCTGGCCGCCTGCGCCTCTCCGGAAGAACCCCGGGAAATCAGCGTCATCCCGCAGCCGGCCTTCCTGCAGCAGGAAGAAGGGGAGTTCGTGCTCGGCAAAGGCCTTCCCGTGTTTGTCGAGGAGGGCGCCGCGGAGGTGATGCGCAGCGTGGGATTCTTGAACGGACGCCTGCAAAAAGCCGCCGGCTTCAGCCTGGACCTGCGCCAGGGAGACCCTCTTGCCCACGGGCGTGAAAAGGGCCTCTTCTTCCTGGATGCCGGCCTCCCTGAAGAAGCCTACGGCATCAAGGTAAGCCCGGAACGTATAGTTGTGGAGTACGGCTCGGGGGCAGGTGCCTTCTACGCCGTCCAGACCCTGCTTCAGCTGCTCCCGGACGCCATTTTCGCCGACTCGCGCCAGAGCGGAGTGCGCTGGAGCGTGCCTTGTCTGGAAATAGACGACAAGCCCCGTTTCCCCTATCGCGGCATGCATCTGGACTGCTGCCTGCATTTCTTCGACATTCCGTTCCTTAAGCGTTACATCGACCTGATGGCGCTTCATAAGGTGAACCGTTTCCACTGGCATCTCACTGAAGATCAGGGCTGGCGCCTGGAGATCAAGAAGTATCCCTTGCTGACGGAGAAGGGGCAGTGGCGCAAGGAAACCGTGGTCGGTTCCCTCGCATCCGGCATATACGACGGCAAGCCTCACGGCGGCTGGTATTCCCAGGAAGAAGTGAAGGACCTCATAGCCTATGCTGCAGAGCGCTACGTCACCATCATTCCGGAAATAGAGCTGCCCGGACACGCCCTGGCGGCCATTTCCTGCTATCCGGAGCTCAGCTGCGGTCTGGAGGACCATTACGAAACGGCAACCAGGTGGGGTATCTTCAAGCAGGTGTACTGCCCCAAGGAAGAGACCTTCAAGTTCTTGGAAGACGTGTTCGACGAGGTTATCGACCTGTTCCCCTCGGAACTGATACACATTGGCGGGGACGAGTGCCCGAAAGCCAGCTGGAAGCAGTGCCCGCATTGCCAGGCCCTCATCAAGAAGCTGGGGCTCAAGGACGAATTCGAACTCCAGAGCTGGTTCATCCAGCGAATGGAAAAATACATCAACTCCAAGGGCCGTCAGATTATCGGCTGGGACGAGATACTTCAGGGAGGACTGGCTCCCAACGCACGCGTAATGTCGTGGCTGGGCGAAGAAGGCGGAATCAAAGCCGCACAGCAGCATCACGAGGTGGTGATGGCTCCCTATCCCAAGTATTACCTGGATTACTGGCAGGCCGACCCGGACAGCGAGCCCCTGGCTATGGGCGGTCCCACGCTCCTGCGTACCATGTATGAATACAATCCTGTTCCCGCGGTGCTTACCAGGGAGGAACAGAGATATATCATAGGAGTTGAGGGTTGTGTGTGGACGGAGTATATGCCCACTCCTGCCCGCGTGGAATATATGGCCTGGCCCCGTATGTGCGCTATCGCTGAGAGCGGCTGGACTTTGCAGGGAAAGGACTGGGACGGCTTTACGCGCCGTCTGGAGAGGCATCTGGCCCGTCTTGACAGGATGGGCGTGGGGTATTGCAGGGCTTTCTGGAATCCCTTCATCGAGTTCCACAAGGATACGGAGTACAGTAAGGTCGTGACTATGAGCGTGGATGCGCCGGGTGCCGAGATTCGTTATACTCTTGACGGCAGCACTCCCACCGTGGCGTCGCCCGTGTACGAGGGGCCTTTTGCAATCAACCGCCAGCAGCGGGTTACCGCCGCCGCATTCCGCAACGGCAAGATGATAGGAGACGTCAAATATAAAGAATTCTAGGATAAATGAAGATAAGATATGAGCATTAGATTAACTGAACAGCCGTCATTGTACGACCATCTTGAGACCAAGTCCGTTGCGGAGTTGCTTCGCGACATCAACACCGAAGACAAGAAAGTAGCTCTTGCCATAGAAGCGGTACTTCCTGATATCGAGAAACTTTGCACAGCCATCGAGAACCAGCTCCGCGCAGGTGGCCGCTTCTTCTGGCTGGGCGCCGGCACCGGCGGCAAACTCGGCGTGCTGGACGTGTTGGAAGTTCCCAACACTTACGGTGTAGATCCAGAGTGCTGGCAGGCAGTGCTGGCCGGAGGCGTGGAAAACCTGGTGCTGGATCTGGAGGAGGCGGAAGATGATGTGAACGAAGGCTGGATCACCCTGCGCGACAAGCATCACATCACCCCCAAGGATATAGTGGTGGGCATATCCGCAAGCGGCAATACCCCTTATGTGATGGCCGCAATGAAGGCCTGCAAGGAGCATGGCATCCCTTGCGGAAGCATCTGCAACAACCCCGGTTCCCCCATCTCCCAGTACGTTGACTATCCCATAGAGATAGTGATGGGTCCCGAATTCATCACCGGCAGCACCCGTATGAAATCCGGCACCTCCCAGAAGCTTATGTGCGACATGATAAGCACCACCATCATGGTGCGTCTGGGACGCGTGCAGGGCAACCGTATGGTTTGCGCCAACCTCATCAACAACAAGGTTATCGACCGTCTGACCCGCACCATGGTGGAGCGCAACCCGCAGCTCAGCTACGAGTACTGCGAGGAAGTCATCAAGAAGACCGGCGGCCTCGTCAAGGCGGAGAACTACCTTAAGGAACAAGGCATAATTAAATAAAGATAGAATGAATTGTTTTAAAACGATCGGTTCGTTTGCCCTGCTGCTGGCGGTGGCGGGTTGTAATCCCAACGGCCCCGACCCGGGTAAGGGCAAGATCGACCCAAAGTACCAAGGCCTGGTGCTCAACGAGATTGCCGCTCACGAGGAGAATCAGGATTTTGACACCTGGGTGGAAGTTTGCAATGCTTCCGACCAGTCGCGTGATCTGGACGGCCTCGGTCTCTTCATAACCGACGAGTATTTCAAGGGGCAGAAGATTGCCGACCTTTCGGGTACCTTAGCTCCGGGTGAGCGCAAAGTGTTCTCTACCGCCGACGAAACCCTTGTGACCGGTATTTCTTCAGCCGCGCCTTTCACCCTTGTTATGGGTACGGACAAGGATACCGTGGCAGACAGCTACGAGCACAAGGATGGAGACCCTTCGCTCGGCTATTTTGCCAGCTATCAGAGGCTTCCCGATGCCAGCGGAGAGTGGCGCCGCGTTACATATTCCAGCAAAGGCAAGGTCAACGAACTCTTCGACCTGTCCAAGACAAAGCCCACTGCGGTATGGGCCTGGGGATCGCATATGAGCGACCTGGTCGCCAACGACGGCGCCAAGCTCAAGGAGCTGAAAGCCAAGGGATACGATCATCTTCTGCTCAATTATTCCGCCTTCGATTATCCTACCAACAAGCCGCTTGCCAAGCGCCTCATCCCCATTTGCGATGAACTGGGCATATCCGTCCACGCCTGGCTGCAGGCATTCTATGACGGCGACTGGGTAAGTCCCATCGACGATGAGAAAAAGGCTTTCAAGGAAGAAATATTCGAGCGTATCCGCACCGATGCCGCCCGTTACATCGAGCAATGGGGCGTAAAGGGCATTCATCTGGATTATATCCGCTTCGGCGGTACGGCATACAAGCACAATTACACGCAGGAAGTGAATTCCATAAATGCCGTCAACCGTGCCTGCCGCGAGGTGCGCGAGACCTGCGATGCTTTCGAGGAAGGCATTGTAACCTCTGCGGCGCTTATGCCGGAGGCCAACTCCAGCGAGTACTACGGCCAGGTGCCCTCGCAGATGGCCAAGTACATACACATCCTCATGCCCATGATTTACCGCTACGGCTCGTATAATATGAGTGACAATACTTTCAAGAGCAATTCAAACTACTTTGCAGAGCGGGCGGCCGCCGGCGGCGGAGTATCGTGGTCGGGTATCCAGACATACGATGCCAACACCAAGGGCCTTTCGGCCGAAAAACTCCGCCGCGACATCGACCTTATGGCCGAGACCAAAGCCAGCGGAATCGTCCTCTTCCGTTACCAGCTGGGCACTTTCCCGGATGTCAACGACTTATGGAACTAAACATATATTAACACTTTATTAACCATTCAAAAATCATTTTTATGAAAAGATTCCGTCTATTTTTACTGATTGCAGCAGCCCTGTCGCTGGCTTTCGTTTCCTGTGAGAAGGAACCGGATCAGCAGCAGGAAGCTAACAGTATCGGCAAATTCCCCGTTTCCCAGATAGTGGATGCGGCAGCCGCTGCCTTCGGTGAATGGGAAGCCAATGAAGCCTTCCCCGAGACCATCAAGGTCGGAGACAAGGATTTCACCACTCCTCAGTACCAGTATGCTATCTGCAGCGCTCTGGTAAACATCAGTGCCGGCCAGACAGCCGACATCGATGTCCTGTCCTTCAAGCCTGCCGAGCACCCGGAAAGGGATAGTTATGACAAGGAAGAAATCGCAATCGCCAACGGACCCAAGAATGGCGAAGAGACAGAAGACCTTGTGAACGTAGCTTCCCGCATGATTGCCCGTATGAAGGCTGACCTCAAGGTCCCTAACCAGACCAACTTTACCCGCAACGGCTCAGCCATCGCATTCTCCACGGACCGCGCCACTATCGTTATTTCCCGTGCCCTGAAGGAGTACAAGGAAAACGGCAAGCTCGGCGATTCCGTGTCCGCAGGCTACAAGGGCGCTTCCAACACCCTCAAGGCATTTGCCAAGGAATTGGTTAAATACCTCGACATTTGGGAGAAGACCGTAGGTACCGTCGATGCTGACGGTTCACACTGCACTTCCAACAATACCGCTTGGGAGAACGTACACTTCATTCCTATCGAGTACTCCGGCGGTTA
>JAFWPT010000414.1 GCA_017509375.1 Bacteroidales bacterium
AAGCGACGAGCTTGTGGCCGTCTATGGCGGTCCTGAGGAAGCCGGCTTCAAATGGGAGCTGACCAGCAAAGGTGACATCGTACTCAGCGATCCTGTCAGCGGCGAAAGCACCGTGCTCACCAAGGCCGACGGTAGCAGCTATGGCGATAATATGACCAATGTCCCCGGCACTACAATGACCTTGAGCAACAATAACTTGACGCTGAACAACACCAGTTATTCAGGCACGCTCACCAAGGCCGACTCCGGGACGGAGGGTGATATCAAGGAAACGCTCTCCATGCCATTTTCCGCCCTCAAGACCAACCTCACCGACGGTGAGCTTTCCATAAAGGGAATCCCGGGTAACACCTGGGCCAGATAATGTACAACAACATCCGAGTTAATTTTAACACTAAAATACCATATTATGAAAGCTGACCACATTATCAAGAACGCCGACTTCCTGGTGTTCGACAAGGACCTCCTGACGGCAGAGCACGAAGGCTTCAGCCACAACCTGCCGACGGATGTGTTTATCAACGGAAAGAAGGTGAATTAAAAAATTCTGGATCATTATGAAAAAGTCACTTATTCTTGGCAACATCATCACGGTGGATAAAAAGCGCCCCCTTGCCAAGGCTGCATATGTAAAGGACGGCGTATTTGCCTATATAGGCAGCGCTGAGGAAGCAAGGAAGCTTGCCGGCGCAGATGCCCAGGTGCTGGATTACGGTGAAAACTTTATCTATCCCGGTTTCCTGGAGTCCCACTGCCACCCGTATTTTGCCGGTGACCGCCTTGTGGGACAGGCAAACCTGGCACAAGTAGGGCTGGCCGATTATGCCAAATACCGCGAGATCATCAAGGACTTCATTGCCCAGAATCCAAATCGCTCCTTTTATGTGGCTGCCGGGTGGAATGAAACGGAGGAATACGTGAGCAAAGCGTATCTGGACGAAATCTGCTCCGATAAGATCCTTATCATGCAAACCGGCGGCGGACATTCCATGCTGCTCAATTCGAAGGCGCTGGAATGGGCGGGTATCGATGCAGAATATGCCAGGAAAGTGGGTTGCGCCCAGGTCCATGTAGACGAAAAGGGAGAACCGGACGGCTATATCTGCGAAACCCCGGTACTGCGGGTATTGGATAATCTTCCGAAGAGTATGGAGGACGCTAAGAATTACCTTCTCGCCTGGCAGGATTTTGCCCTGAGCAACGGTTTTACCGGTGTGGCCGATGCAGGTATGGAACTCTTCTACCCGGAATGCGCCCAGGCCTTCCATGAATTGGAGGAAGAGGGCAAACTGAAACTGCGCACGTATGCGTATGCATTATCTCCCGACAACGTGGAAGACCCGAAGGCGGAGGTTGCCCGTGCAGCTGAACTGCGCGCCAAATATGACAGCGACTATTTGCACATAGTGGGCATCAAATGCTTCCTGGATGGTGTTACGGAGGCGCATACCGGCTGGCAGAACCAGGATTACGCCGACCAGCCGGGCTATCACGGCGTGGAACGTTTCAACAGCCACGACAAGATGGTGCAGCTCATCGTGGAGGCCGACAAGGAAGGGCTTGCCGTCCATTGCCATTCCGAAGGCGGTGGCGCCACACACTTTATGCTGGGCTGCATAGAGGACGCGATAAAGATTACCGGAGACAGGAAGCAGAACAACGTGCTGGCGCACCTGCACTTTGTGACGGAAGAGGATATTCGCCGGATGGCGGAAACCGGCTCCATCCCGGCTGTGCCGCCGCTCTGGGTGACCAAGATTCCGGCGGCCTTTGCCATGGAGTCCTCTTATGTAGGTGAAGAGCTGGCCAACAAAGCTTATCCGATCAAGTCTTTCTTTGACGCAGGCGCCAATGTGGTCTTCCATTCAGACTATCCTGTCTCGCCCATGATGAGCGTCAAATTGAGTTTCTATATGGCGGAGGCGCGCAATGTTCCGGAAGAACTGTTCCCGGGCCTCGGAGCCATGCCACTGAATCCCTCCGAAGCCGTTACCCGCGAGCAGGCGCTTGAGGCTATGACCATCAACATTGCCCGGGTCTGGCATCAGGAGCACCGCGTGGGTTCCATCGAATTTGGAAAGATAGCCAACATGACGGTGTTTGACTGCGATTTCCTCCATGATAGCCTGGACAAGGTGGCTGCGGCTAACATCATCGCTACCATCGTGGACGGAGAAGAGGCATTCAGGGCATAATTCCTAAAACATTTTAACGGAGAGTTTAATTCATGAAACAAGACAATACAAAATTGGCCGTCAAGTGCAATAACGGTACTTTCGTCGGTAAGGAGACGGATGAGTTAATTATCTGGAAGGGCATCCCCTACGCAACGCAGCCGGTGGGGAAGCTCCGTTGGAAGAAGGCCCTCCCGGCCGCCGACGATGACGGCGTGTACGACGCCACCAGGCCCGGCCACGTGCCCATCGGCCCCGCGAACGACTCGGGGGGGACGGCGGAGTTC
>JAFWPT010000415.1 GCA_017509375.1 Bacteroidales bacterium
ATAGCCCTTGTCCCTGTATTCGTCGATCTGCTTCTGGTTCTGGAAAATGCCCTCGCTTGCGAGGCCGCAGAAATAGCCGATCGGCTTGCCGGGACGGGCCTCGAAGGTGTTGTAGGCAGAAATGTTCTGGGCGATGACGTTTGTCGCACCGTGGATGATACCTTCGGAATTGTTGATGTAGAGGATTTCGTTGGTGTTATGCGATCCGTTGACGCTGATGCTGTACATGAAGTCGCCGATGCGGTCGTTCCAGCTGAGGCTGAGCTCGACACCCTGGTTGCGAACGGCGCCGCCGTTGATGGTAGGGGCTCCGGTTCCATGGGTCTTCAGCGAAGGAGCGTCGACCAGCCAGTCCTTGGTGTCCTTGCGGTACCAGTCGAACGCCACGCCGAGACGGCTCTTGAAGAAACGTGTGTCAAGGCCGAGGTCGGTCTGCTCGGTGGTCTCCCAGGTCAGGTCGGGATTGGGAATAATGCTCGGATATGCACCGGTGGCGGTGGAAGTTCCGCCGTGGGAGAAGTCATACTGTGTGCTGAGTTTCACGGTAGCGGCATACTGGAAGTTCGAGATGGAGCAGTTACCGTTCTGGCCCCAGCTTGCGCGGAGCTTGAAATAGTCCATGAAGCCCCTGGACCACTCCATGAACGGCTCGTTGGAGATGATCCAGCCGGCGGAAGCGGAAGGGAAGAAGCCCCAGCGATGGCCCTTTGCGAAATTCTTGGAGCCATCCTCGCGGGCGATTAGGGTCAGAAGGTAAGTATCCTTATAGTTGTAGTTGATACGTCCGAAGAACGACAGGAGGTCGTTGTAAGGGACCGTGTTGCCGCCGGAGATGGAGGCCATTTCGGCATCGATGTCGGAAGTTACCGATGAAAGGTTGGCCGACTCCCAGGTTCCGAACTTGGTCTGCTGGCGGGAACCGCTGACGCTCATTCCCCACTTGGTTCCTTCAATAGAGGCGCCGAGAAGGGCGTCGAAATGATGGTCGCCGAATTCCCTGTTCCAGGCTATGGTGTTCTCCCAAGTGTAGCTGTTGCTGACTTCACCGCTCTGCGAAACGTCGTCAAACTCGTTCTCCTTCGAAGCGGACAACTGATAAGCCGGGGTATAGGAGCGGGAGAATTTCGCACGGAAGTGGTAACCGAAGGCACTGCGGAACTTCCAGTCGCGCGTCGGGGTATACTCCAGGAAGATGTTGGACTGCAGGCGGTAGGTCTTGCCTTCCTTTTCGCCCATGGACCAGTTCTCGAGAAGGTTGTATGCACCTTCCCTCTCCTGCCAGTTGTCGCGGATCTGGTCATCCCAGGAATACCAGGTACCGTCGCTGTCATATGCAGGAAGGAGGGGGGTATAGGTCATGGCGGTATGGAGGGTGTTGTCATAGATGCCTCCCGTGCTGACTCCGCGGTCATTGTAGATGGAGAAAGTGGCATTCTCTCCGAATTTGAGGATATCCCTTCCGTTTTTCCTGAGTATCGAGAAGTCGGTATTGGCGCGGATGGTGTTACGGTCGTACCAGGTCTTTTTCGGATATCCGAGGGTTCCTTCGGTGTAGGACTTGGAGTAGCTTAGAGAGAAGCGTACCAGGTCGTTGCCTCCGTTCATTCCGATGACATAGTTGTTCGTCGGAGCATTCTTGTTGATGGACTCCTTCAGCCAGTCGGTACCGTTCCAGGTTCCGGCCTGCATCTGCGCCCACTGTACGGGCATAAGCTCGCTGTAATCGAAGTAGGATTCGCCTTCACTGATGGATCCGTTGGAAACGAAGGCCTTGTTGATGAGATCGATGTATTCCTTTCCGGTAACGGAATGCACGCCGTTGGTGTTCGGCTGCTGGATACCCCAGCTGGCGTCGAAGCTCACCGTAACCTTGTTGTCCTTCTTGCCCTGCTTGGTGGTCACGAGGATAACGCCGTTGGCGGCGCGGGCACCGTAGATGGCTGAGGAAGCGGCATCCTTAAGGATGTCGATGGACTCGATATCGGCAGGGTTGAGGGCGCTGATGGAACCGCCCGCAACACCGTCGATGACGTATAGCGGGTCGGAGTTCTTGGTGGTTCCAAGGCCGCGGACGGTGATCGTGTAGCCCGACCAGGGCTGGCCGTTAGCCTGAACGATGTTCACACCCGGAACGGAGCTGTAGAGGGCTCCGACTGCATTGGTGGTCTGCTGTTTCTGGATGAGGTCGCCGGAGACGTTGATGGTCGAACCGGTGATGAGGCGCTTGCGCTGGGTACCGTAGCCGATGACGACGGTCTCGTCAAGTTCCGTGGAAGATTCACCAAGGGTGATGTTGTAGACATTCTGGCCGGCTGCGACCTTGAACTGTTGGGAATCGAATCCGAGGGCTTCCACAGTCAGCGTGGCACCGTCAGGTACCGAGATAGTGTAGTTTCCTTCGAAATCGGTGATGACTCCATTGGTGGCGCTTCCCACCTGCTGGACGCCGGCTCCGATCACGGGATCTCCGTTGGTGTCGGTGACCTTTCCGGAGATGCGCTTGTTCTGAGCCATTGCGACTACGCTGCATAGAGAGAGCAACGCAACCGCCAAATAGTTCTTGAAACTCATAAAGCTGGTTTTGGTTAAAGGATTGGTTTATAAAAAGTTTAGTTATAATGTTCATAGGTATACTGCTCTCTTCACATCACTGCTTATTCGGAGCATGTAGACTTATCGCTCGCTTTATAGTTCATATAAAATAGGCGCTGGTATTGACAAATATATTAAAAAATCTTGAAAATAAAACGATAAAACCATATATGTCCTTAAAAACAACGAAAAAGGGCGGCCCCGGAAAGGAGCCGCCCTATACAATCAGATTGAAGTTTTAGTATTTCTTAGGGTAAGGCAGGTCGCCGTTGGAGAACAGCCACTTGTCGTCAGGACCGAAGCCCGGAGTCTGCTCCAGAACGCCGTCCGAGAGCTCGATCTCGGAGTTGGACAGCATCCTGAAGCCACGTGTCTTGGCATAACGCTCGGGAATACTGTTGCCAGCAATGTTGGCCCAGCCACCGGGAACAACATGGCCTGTGTACTCGATGTAAGCACCCAATTGGTTGTCGGAGATGATCTTTCCGGCATCCTGGGGATACCAACGACGAAGGTCCATCAGGCGGATGCCCTCGAACGCGAGTTCATAGCGGCGCTCCTTCTGCAGGCGCTCGAAGGTATAGCTGTCGTAAGGCTTCAGGCCGGCGCGGGCACGCAGCTGGTTCATACCGGTGACGGTACCCTCGAGCTCGTCGAGCATCAGGAGGACATCGGCGTAACGGATGTGGATCAGGTCATTACGGTTGCCGTACTGGTTGTGGTTCGAGATGGAGCTGTTCATCGAATAGAAGAAGTTCCTGGTAATCGATGACTTTGAGGCATCGGTGTAAGAAGTGACAACCATATACTTCTTGGTGTGGAAGTAGGTCTTCTCAACCTCCTTGGAGTCGTTGCTCGGGTGGTTCGGGACCTCGACGTATGCGCCGTCCTGCTGCATCCAGTCGTAAGCCTGAGCCGCCTTGCCGACTGCCATGGTAGAACCCCAAAGGCGCTTGTCAGCCGGGCCATAGTCAGGATCCTTGAACCAGTCCTCGATCATCCTGCCGTTCACCGGGCCGTTGGTATAGCCAATGCCATAAGGATAGCAAGCTGCATTAGGAGCGGAAGCGGAGTTACGAAGGCCGTAATACTCGCCGAGTCGGTTGTATCCTACATCCTGCGTTACAAGACTGAAGTGGATGCCCCAGACGGTCTCCTTGCTGTGGTTGCCCACCCAGTGGAGATTCTCATTGGCTGCATAGGTGCCGAAGTTGGTTTTATATGCAAAGCCGCTGGACCACTCGTTGGTGTAAGGCCATATCTCACGTTGGTCCTTCTCAAGGGCAAAGCCGGAGTTGTCACGCACGTCCTTCAGATAACTGATGATGTCGGACTTGATCACGCCGAACATGTCGGACTTGCCGTAGAAGCCGGTGTAGAACATCCATACGCGGGCGAGGAGAGCCTCGGCCGCATACTTCGTAGCACGACCGGCCAATCCGGACTGGGTGGTGTAGCCGTACTTCGCAGGCATGAGCTTAATGGCCTCGAGCAGGTCATTGGTAATTGCCTGATAACCCTCATCGACGGTGCCGCGGGGAAGAACCTCTACTTCAGTGCTGAGTTTGACCGGGAAGGTCTCGAACTTCTCAGCAAGCTCCCAGAAGAGGAAGCCCCTCAGGAAATGGGCCTGGCCGAGAAGATAATTCTTGACCTCAACACTGGAAAAGAGTGCATCGTCAAGCTCAGGGATAGATTCCAATGCGAAATTGCAACGGAAGATGCCTTTATAGGAACGCTCCAGATTCTCCTGGGAACTGTCAGCTCCTTCCTCCATGAAGCGGTCGGTGGACTGGGGGCCGGTTCCGGAAGTGGAGCTTCCGCCCAGCATCTCATCGCTGGCGATGCTGTTGATGTAAATATTGGTCGCCGTCGGAGTCCGATAAAACCTGGGGAGGATATTGTAAATACCAATGACAACCTGTTCGGCATCCGTCTCCGACTTAGGGAAGTTGGAGGTATCGTATGCCTGATAGTTCTCAGTGTCCAGAAGCGAATCGACCTTCTGGCAACCGACGAGCGCCACCGCGCAAACTAGTATAGCGAATAAAATCTTTTTCATACTTGTGTCCGTTTAGAATTTGATGCTGACACCACCCATGTAGACCTTAGGCGAAGGATAGTAGCCGATATCGACACCGGAGGACCAGGCGACACCGCCGCCGTAACCGACCTCGGGATCCATACCGTCATACTTCGTGAAGGTGAAGAGGTTCTGGCCGGTGAAGAAAAGCCTGAGCGAAGAGACCGGGAGGAACTTCATGGCCTTTTTCAGGTCATATCCGAAAGTAATCGTACGGATCTTGAAGTAATCCGCGTCGAATGCCCAGACACCGCCGAGGTATCCCTTTGCCATGAAGTTGTTGTGCTTGCCCTGGGAGAAGCGGGGGAACTTGTTGGTGGAACCCTCACCGTCCCAGCAACGTGCCATGACGTTGTTGGCATAGTTCTCGAACTCATGGTTCGCGAACATGCGGTAGCTCTGGATAACCTGCTGGCCGTAAGCGCCGGAGCCGCTGACTGAGAAATCAAATCCCTTCCACTACAGGTTCAGATTGAGACCGAGGTTGTAG
>JAFWPT010000416.1 GCA_017509375.1 Bacteroidales bacterium
ATGCCGTAGATGCGGTTGCCGTTTACGTTTACGTATCCTGCCTTTCCGCTGGCGTTGGAGGAAGAGCTGCCAGCACGCAGGACCGAGATTTCGGCCGCCGTGGGTATGCGATACTGTCCTTTGCTGGCCCAGAAGGCCACGTCGCCGTGGATCTGCGATCCGGTGGCGAAGGAGCCGCCGGCGGGAACGGCAAAGCAGTCTTCACCGCTGAGCTCGGAGGCTTCAAGTTCCTCGCCGCTGCCTTGCGAGGCGCTGAATATGCGGCCGCTGATGCTGAATTTGGCGTCGCTGGGAAGCATGTAGCCGGCGTCGGCTTTCCATGCGTCTCCGGCTATTCCGCCCCAGTTGAAGCGGTCGAAGGCGGAGGATGACTGGGTGATGGTGACGCCGGTGCCGCTGGTGCCCACCTGGTCGCAGCCCAGGAATTCGTACTGCTGCGAGCCCAGGCGCCATCCGCTTTGGAAGCCCTCGGAGGTCTTCCCGTCAGCAATCAGGTTGCCGGCCGCCCACCATGTGCCTTCCACCTTGCGGACGGCGCTGCTGCGGGTGCATTTGCTCCTTATGTCCAGCGCCGGCATGGCCAGATAGTCGGCCGGCTGCAGGCTGAGGGATGCCTTGCCGAAGGCGATGCGCTCGAGGCCTTCGATGGGGACTTCGTCACCGTCGATTATGGCGATGTGAAGGTCAGAATAGTCTCCCGGAGGAACGGCCATGCGGAAATGCAGGTCGGTGCCGTAGCCCTCGCCGCTGTGGAAGGTGATGATCTGGGAGGATGCGATGGAGTCCGATTTGATGGGCCCTGGTCCGGCAGTGTCGAAGCTGAAGCTGCCGCTTATGCACAATCCGCCGGCGCTGAGTACCAAAGCCCTGGCGTAGGCGGGAATGTCATGCAGGGTGATGTCGATGACGGGGGCGATGTGCTTGAAATAGAGGCTGGCCGTCTGGCTGCCGTCCATTTGGAATGCCGATGCCATGAGGGCCGGAGTACCGTTGCTGCGCTCCTGTATATAGGGGATGGTGACGGTACCGGGGGAGTCGCCGGCGAGGGAGTAGGGATAGACGGCCGTGGAGCCGGGGGTTCCGCTGAAGGAAGTGCAGGTGAAGGTGCCCTGGGACGTGCCCTCGCCGGCGGTGAGGGTGGCCTTGAATTTCTGCCCCGAACTGTTGTACAGGGCGATTTCGTCTCCGGCGGTCCAGCTGACCTTGCCGGTGGTGGCTACGGACACCTTGGTGGCGGGGACTTTGTCTTCGCCGTCTCCGGCTTGCACCGGGGCGTAAGCCGTCAGAACTAGCATCCTGCCGCCTTCGGAGGCCGCCGGAACCTCGGGCCCCGCCGGCTCCCTGCCGCAAGACGCCGCCATCAGCCCTATGCTTAACAATATCAAAAAGACTCTCTTCATATCAATTACTTCAGTAAGTGCCCCTCCCACTTCCGAACTCTCTCCGTTTGTCTCCAGAACCGGGAGACATCCGTTCGTTTGTCCTCGGAATCGGCGTCGTTTGAGGAAGAACGAGCAAGGTCCCCGTCCTAAAACAGGACCTTGCCCAAACTTATGCCATTATTCTGCGGCAAAAGTTGCCCAGATGGTGTTGTTGCCGCTGGCGACGCCGGAAGCGGTGATATTGTAGTTGGTGCCAGCAATGTATGTCAGATAGTTGGATGCATCAATAGCAGTGCCGTTGACAGAACAACCTGGTGCGACAATAGCCGGATTGCTTTCGGTGCCATAACTGACAGTAACGCTGTTTGAAAAACGTCCTACTATGAGCCCTGCATTTCCGGCGACACCACAAGTTATTGAGGCAGAAACTACTTTACAACCTTCACCTGTGGCATTAGGCGTTTTGCTCCCGTTCTGCAGGCCGACTATACCTCCTGCGCTGTGATTGCCAGTTGTTCCTTCCACAACTATATCTCCATAGTTCTCACAAAACTCTACTTTACTGAGAGTAACATTTCCTACTATGCCTCCAAGATAATTCTTTTGGGCTTCAGCAGTTGTGTTCGTTGATGTTAGAGTTCCATAATTCTTGCAGTATCTAATTGTTCCAAGATTACCGTGTCCAACAATCCCACCAAATCTTTGGTTCTGATTCTTGTTTTGTTCAACGATATCGTTGACGGCTCCTTTATTTGTTCCTGCTTCTCCGTTAACACAATTCTCTATCAATGCTGAATCGTTATTGATTGTGCCGGCGATTCCTCCATATTTGCCTTCAACGCCATTGAAGTTTCCATTCTTTACTATAGTGCCAAGATTGGTACAGTTAATAATCTTGCTGTAATAGCTGATAGTGCCGATAATACCTCCAACACCATGGGCATTAGCTTGCGAAGTGCCTTTACAAGAGATCGTTCCTTCGTTCCGACTATTCTTGACAATCAAGCTAGTGTTCTCATCAAGTGAGCTGCCATCAATTCCAATGATACCACCTAAAAATAATTTTTCGGGTTTTGTATTGGCTGTAGTTGTAACAGAACCATAGTTGATACAGTTATCAAATACATGACCACAGGATTCATTTGCAGTTCTGCCAATTAGACCTCCAAGAATTATAATACCTGTCCCCTCTGTTCCACTAACCTTGGTTCGCTTGATATCCCCTTTGTTAATACAATTGTTAAGGGTGGTAACTCCGCCGGCTTGACCAATTAATCCTCCTATGTATGTTCCTACGGCTGTTGCAGTACATGCAACAATATTGTTGTTGGAACAATTATTAATCACACACTCACCCTGAGTCTCTCCAATTAGACCGCCAAAAATAATGGTCGATGTAGATGCGTATGC
>JAFWPT010000417.1 GCA_017509375.1 Bacteroidales bacterium
AGTACCTCTTCGACCATATAGACGAGCCTGCAGCCAATATTCACATCCTGAACGGCAATGCCCCCGACCTGGACGCTGAATGTGCGGCCTACGAAAAAGCCATTTGCGAAGCGGGCGGTTTCGACCTCTTCCTTGGAGGCGTGGGAGAAGACGGCCACATTGCTTTCAACGAGCCTTTCTCGTCCCTGGAATCCCGCACCCGCGTTATTACGCTTACTCCCCAGACCCGCGAGGTGAATTCCCGCTTTTTCGACAATGACCCGGAGAGGGTTCCTGCACAGGCCCTTTCGGTGGGCGTAGCTACCGTAATGGGAGCTAAGGAAGTGGTGGTACTGGCATTCGGTACCAAGAAATCCCATGCAGTCAAGGATGCCGTCGAAGGCCCCATCTCCCACTATTGTACGCTCAGTGCTCTCCAGATGCATCCTGCGGGCATCATTGCATGCGATGACGCTGCTGCCGGAGAATTGAAGGTCAACAGCTACAGATACTTCAAGGCAACGGAGTAGATAGCCCCGCCCTGCCTGCATCGATGAAACAGACACGCACTCCATATTTGATTCTATGGGCGCTGTGCGGGGCTTCATCTGTGCTGATGAGCCTCCCATGGCTGGTGCCGCATACCGGTTTGCTTATGCTGGTTGCGCTGGTGCCCTTGCTGCTCGCCGACTATATAGCCTCCGGAGCAGGGGTCAAGCGTTTCTGGATTTGGCATTACTCCACTTTTGTGCTGTGGAATGCCTTTACTACTTTCTGGGTATGCAACGCTACCGTGGGAGGCGGCATCTTCGCGGTGCTAGCCAACGCGCTGCAGATGTCGCTGGTTTTCGGGCTGTTCCGCTTGTCTAAAAAACGCTTGCCGGGCATCCTGCCGTATATTCTTCTGGCTTCGGCATGGATTGCCTGGGAGCGCTGGTATTTTACCGATGCGGAGATTTCCTGGCCCTGGCTTGTCTTCGGCAATGCCTTTGCTACCAATATAAAGGATGTTCAGTGGTATAGCATTACCGGTACCCTGGGAGGTTCTTTATGGGTGTGGTGCGCTAACCTCGGCGTTTTCGGCCTCATCGTGGCTTTGGCAGGGGGAAAGTGGCACCGTTTTACGAGAGTTGCCCGGGTCTCGTTCATTTCTGCTCTGGCCTTGGTTCTGGTGGCGCCTCTTGTTTGCTCGGCCATCATGTTCAACAGCTACGAAGAGCATTCTGAAGGCAGCGTGGAGGTTCTCATCGGCCAGCCCAACCTGGACCCGTACAAGAAGTTTACCTCCGTCCCTCAGGACAAGCAGAACGAGTTGCTTCTGGGACTGTATGAAAAGCAGCTCAAAGAGAGTCCGGCAGATTTGCTGCTAGCTCCGGAGACATTTACTTCCGATGTGATTCTCAACGACATAGCGTCTTCCCGTTCGGTACTGCGTTATACCGAATTCCTGCAGGATTATCCCCATACCGATTTCCTTTTCGGAGCTTCGACCAACGAGCTTTTCTTTACCCATGCCCCGCCCGGGCTGCTATGCTATCCTTACGGAGAGGCATGGAGGGTTCCGCATAACAGTGCCTTGATGTTGTCGGCAGACGGACGCACTGAGCTGTTTCACAAGAGCAAGCTGGTGGTCGGTACGGAGCTTACACCGTACCCCAAGGTTTTTGTTCCCCTGGATAAGTGGCTCTCCAAGTTGCTGGGTGTCACGGCCTTGATGGCCAGGGATACCGGGCAGGACGAAATTTCCCTGCTGCACTTGTCCGACGGGACGCCTCTCGGTTGCGCCGTTTGTTATGAGTCGGTGTATGGAGAATACTGTACGGACTATGTGAAGAAGGGGGCACGCTTCATGACAGTTATTACCAACGACTCTTGGTGGGGGAATACACCCGGCTACCGTCAGCACCTGAGCTACAGTTGCTTGCGTGCCCTGGAACTGCGTCGCGACCTGGCCCGCTGCGGCAACAGCGGCATAAGTTGCTTTATCAACCAGAAGGGTGAAATACTGCAGCAGGGCCCATGGTGGGAAGAAAGCACCCTGAGAGGCAAGGTCAAGCTGAATTCGGAGGAAAGCTTTTTCGTTCGTCACGGTGACATTGTCGGAAGGGTAAGCGTACTGGTTTTCTTGCTGATGCTGGCTCTCTTGGTGGTACGGCTGTTGCTTGGCAGGAAATAGTTTCGTACCTTTGCAAGTTATGCTGTCCGAACTCATAAAGGCAATACTCATAGGCATTATCGCTTCCGCTCCTTTGGGCCCCGTATCGCTGCTCGTGATGCAGAAATCTTTCTGCCACGGCCGTCAGGGGGGCTTTGCGGCGGGATTCGGCTCTGCCGTCGTGGATACATTCTATGCGGTTGCCGGCCTTGTGGCCTTTATGTATGTCCAGAATTTCATATCCCGTCACGAAATACTGATAATGATTGTCGGCGGTTTGCTGATTATTGCCGTGGGCTGGGCAATGCTGCGCCGCAAGCCTTTACGTTCTGTCCGGGCAGAGGACCCATCCAAGACCAAGGCTGCTCAGTTTGCATTGCAGGCCGCCGGCTGCGCTTTGGCCAATCCTGGAGCTTTCGCATATATGTTCGGACTTGTTGCCTTGTTTAAGCTCAATATCAGCGAGGCGGCCAGTCCCACGTGGCTCATCGTGCTGTTCGTGTTCCTGGGCGCCTTGATGTGGTGGTTCTCTTTCGCGTATGCAGCCGATATATTGAGAGAGAAATTCAATGTCAGTACACTGAACAGGGTGAACAAGGCTGCCGGATATGCTGTAGTGGCATTCGGGGTGGCGCTAATCATTCGCGGTATATTTATATTATGAAGAAAAAAGAATCGATACTTGGCAACTGGATAGTGAAGAACCTGCTCCTTGGTGTGCTTTTCGTGCTGCTCTTGGTCGCGGCCGCCAGCATCTTCCTTGCTGTCCGTACCCGCCACGGGAAAGAAGTTACCGTACCTGATCTCTCCGGGCTCAGCGTAAGAGATGCATCCCGTACTGCTTCGACAATAGATCTGAAGACCATCGTGACGGATTCTGTGTTCATGAAACGCATCCCACGCGGGGCAGTAGTAAGTCAGTTGCCCAGAGCAGGTTCGAAAGTAAAACCCGGCCGCAAGATATCCTTGACAATCAACTCCCAGGTACCGAAGAAAGTCGGCATGCCGGACTTGATTCATGTTTCCCTGCGTCAGGCTAAAGCCGAACTTGTATCCAAGGGCCTTGTGCTGGGCAAACTGAACTACGTAAGCGATATAGCAACCAACAATGTGCTCCGTCAGCAGTATCGCGGTCACGATATTGAAGCGGGACAGCAGATATACAGCGGCTCTGTAATTGACCTGGTGCTCGGACTGAACGGCTCCGATGCTATGACCTATGTCCCCAACCTAACTGGATACAAATACATGAGCGCTATTGATGCTCTTCAGGATAATTCCTTGAACATCAGCGCAGTAGTCTTTGACAAGGAAGTTCGTACCTATGCCGATTCAGTTGCGGCCACGGTTTATTCGCAGCGTCCCGCGGCTACTGGCATTCCCGTAGTAATGGGTACCTCCGTAACAGTTTACCTGAAACTGAATGCTGACGAGCCCAAACAATGAGCCCGAGTTCCTCGATGAGGAGCAGGAAATGTTCGAGCA
>JAFWPT010000050.1 GCA_017509375.1 Bacteroidales bacterium
CAGGTTTTCGGGAAGTTCGATACATCCGGGAAACCCGTTTCCGCTGCGCTTGATTTTTACCCTGGCAACCGTTTCGCCATGATTGTCAAGGATTTCGACATAAATGAAATTGCTGGGAGGAAGCACCGAACTGCTGGAAGCCTCCCGAGTCCAGCCCTTGAACCATATAGTTTCTCCGGCCGTGAAGCATGTCCGGTCGAAGTGCAGATATACCTTCTCGGGCGAGTACCAGGCGGCGTAGGAGTTGTAGCGGGCTAGAAGGGAATCCAGCGCAGAAATATCCCTGCCCTCGGCTGCAAAAGCAGCCGTCAGCAGTATCACGCCCAGTAAAGTTGTTCTGAACCGGTTCAAAATCAAGTCTTTGAAAGGTACAAATATAGGCTTTTTTTACGTATTCGTATAGTCCGCCGCAGCGGTAGCCCGGCAAACGCTAATGCAGAGTCTGCGTTTTTTCCTATATTTGCATTCGTGAAAGGAAAACTATACTTGATTCCCTCGCCTCTGGGCGATTATGATCCGGCGGATGTGCTGCCCGGTCCCGTGCTTCAGAAAGCCCAAGGTCTCAAATGCTTTGTGGTTGAAGAAGTGCGCACCGCCCGCCGCTTCCTTTCCCGGGCCGGCCTGAAGGGGCACATAGAGGAGCTCGAGTTCCATACTCTCAACGAGCATACCGGGCAGGCAGAGGTAGAAGCTATGGCAGCCTTGTTCGACAAAGGTGATGTGGGCCTGATATCGGAAGCCGGACTCCCTGCTGTGGCCGATCCCGGTGCGGCGCTAGTTGCACTGTGCCACGAAAAGGGCATAGAGGTCGTGCCGCTGGTGGGCCCGTCCTCCCTTATGCTTGCACTGATGGGCTCCGGGCTAAACGGCCAGAGCTTTGCCTTCAGGGGCTACCTGCCGGCCAAGACGGATGAGCGCCGTACTGCCCTCAAAGCTGTGGAACGTGAATCCAAGTCTCTGAATCAGAGTCAGATAATCATAGAAACACCGTACCGTAACGATGCTCTTTTTGCAGACATGCTGCAGTTCCTCGGCCCAGATACCAAACTGTGCGTAGCTGCCGATATCACCCTTCCTGACGCTTGCATCCTCACCAGGAGCATAAAGGCGTGGAGACAGAAGCCTCTGACCATAGGGAAGCGGCCCTGCGTTTTCATAATACTGGCATAAAATGTTCACGCCGGAGCAGATACTGAAGCGCTGGTGGGGCTATGACGGCTTCCGGCCGATGCAGAAGGAAATAATCACTTCTGCCCTGGGGGGAAAAGACACCCTTGCGATACTTCCTACCGGAGGCGGCAAATCCATCTGCTTCCAGGTCCCCGCCATGATGAAAGACGGTCTGGCACTTGTGGTTACGCCCCTGATAGCCCTCATGAAAGACCAGGTACAGAACCTGGGGCAGCGCGGCATCAAGGCGATAGCTATACATGCCGGCATGAGCCGGAGGGAAGTCGATCTGGCCCTGAACAACGCGTCCTACGGCGATTACAAGTTTCTCTACGTATCTCCCGAGCGTCTCTCTACGCCTCTTTTCCGTTCCTATCTGGAAGAATTGGACATCAATTTCCTGGTGGTGGACGAGGCTCACTGTATTTCCCAGTGGGGCTACGATTTCCGGCCGGACTACCTTAACATAGGAGAACTCCGGAAGACGGTCGACGCTCCCGTCATAGCGCTTACCGCCACAGCTACACCCAAGGTGGCGGAAGACATTGCCGTTAGATTGTCCCTGGATCCGGAGCGTCCTTCTTTTAATGTGCTCAGAGCAGGTTTCGAGCGGCCCAATCTGTCGTATATCGTGAGGCAATGTCACGACAAGGCAGGACAGCTGCTGGACATCTGCAACGGCGTACATGGTTCTGGAATCGTATATCTGAGGAGCCGCAAGCGCTGCGAAGACATTGCGGCCCTGCTTAGTTCGCAGGGCATAAGCGCCTCATTCTACCATGCGGGACTGGGCACCTTGAGCAGGAGCGAAAGGCAGGAGGCCTGGAAGAAGGGGGAGATAAGGGTGATGGTATGCACCAATGCCTTCGGTATGGGAATAGACAAGCCCGATGTGCGCTTCGTGGTACACTGGGAGCCTACTGACAGCATAGAATCCTACTTCCAGGAAGCCGGCAGGGCAGGCCGTGACGGCTTGCGTTCGTTCGCAGTCCTGCTGTGGAGCGCACCGGACCTTACTCATCTCCGGCAGATGCTGGAGAGCTCATTCCCCTCCCTGGAGTATATCGAGGATATCTACCAGAAGCTCCACCTCTACAACCAGGTAATATACGAAACAGGTGAGGGAATGACCCTCAAGTTCGATTTCGAGCAGTTTTGCAAGCAGTACAAGCTGAGACCGTCCCCAGTGCGCTACGCCCTCCGGTATCTGGAGCAATCAGGCCATATCAGCTGGGCCGAGGATGCTGATTTTCCTACCAGAGTGCGTATCAGCGTGCCCCGCAACGTTCTGTACGACACGGACTTGCCCCAGCCGCAAATGATTCCTCTGTTGGAGTCTCTGATGCGTAATTATCCCGGGATAATGTCCTATTCCATGCCGGTTGACGAGGAATCCCTCGCCCGCAGCTGCGACGCCACAGTGCCCTGGCTGCGCCAACTGCTCTATCAGCTGTCGCTCGAGCACGTAATCAATTATATCCCGGCAGACCGCTGCTCGCTCGTGTACCTTCATCATAACCGCCTCACCCCCGGCAATATAGACCTGAATCCGGAGCGTTACCGTTTCCTCCGGGGCAATGCCGAAAGCCGGCTTGCAGCAATGGAAGAATATCTTCAAGAGGATACGGTGTGCCGGTCCAGGCAGCTGCTGGCTTATTTCGGACAAACGGAGACCACCGACTGCGGCACCTGCGACGTGTGCCGTTCCAAAGGCCCGGAGAAACTGGCGAAGGAAGCGTTGATACGCTTTGCCTCAGAGCACCCCGGCGCTTCTCTCCAGGATTTGAAGCAATTCTGCGACAACCCGCGTAACGGATTGCCGCAGAATGCGATGGAGATTTGGCGCCACCTCCTGGACGAGGGGCTTGTGCGGCCTATTTCTTAACTATTCCAAGTTTTATCAGCAGGGCCTCAGGCGCGGGATCGTGACCACGGAAATTGCGGTAAAGGACGGCTTCTTCCTCGCTGCTGCCCTTGCTGAGTATTTCTTTGCGGAATGAATCGGATACTTCGCGGTTGAATATGCCTTTCTCTTTAAACAGGCTGAATGCATCCGCCTCCAGTACTTCGGCCCATTTGTAGGAATAATAACCGGCGGAATAGCCTCCGGAGAATATGTGGCTGAAAGAGGTCGAGATACATGTTTCGGGAACCTGGGGCATCAGGGCCGAAGGCTTTAATACAGATTTCTCGAATTCCCTGGTTTCCGCTTCCGGGACGCTGGTGCTGCCGTGCCATGCCATGTCCAGGATTCCGAAATCCAGCTGCCGGACCTGGGAATATGCGGCAAGGTAGTTCTTGGCAGCTACTATTTTGCCCACCAGTTTGTCAGGGATCACCTCGCCGGTCTTGTAATGGCGGGCGAAAGTACGGAGGTACTCGGGCTCGAAAGCCCAGTTCTCCATTATCTGGGAGGGCAGTTCCACGAAGTCGCGGGCCACGTTGGTGCCGGTCATGGAACCGTAGCGGCCTTCTGCCATCATACCGTGCAGGGAATGTCCGAACTCGTGCAGGAAAGTGGTGAGCTCGTCATGCGTTAGCAGGGAAGGGTCATCTCCAGTGGGCTTGCTGAAATTGGTCACTATGCTTATGAGAGGGCGCTTTTCCACTCCGTCCTTTATGCTCTGGCCGCGGAATTCGGTCATCCAGGCTCCGCCTCTCTTGGAAGCGCGGGGGAAGAAGTCGGCGTAGAACAGTGCCAGGTGCTTCCCGGAAGC
>JAFWPT010000418.1 GCA_017509375.1 Bacteroidales bacterium
AACGCCACCCTGAAGGAACTGATAGCGGACCTCGATTATTTCAGCCTGAATTACAGCACCGACTGGGTCGCCCCAGGTCAGTCCCAGACCTTGACCGCCAACTGGACAGCCGGCGCCACCTTCGACTGGAACAAGGTCGAGCTGACAAGCCAAACCAGGCTGGGACAATCCGGAAACTGGTTTACCTGGGATGCATCCACTCATACACTGTATGCGACGGAATCCGCCGACAATGAAATGGTCAGGCTCGAATTCGGCTACGCCGGTACGGACCTGACTTATACCATGTCCCTCTACAACGGCCCCGGATATACCTCGTTCACCGTTTCTCCGGAAGTAATAGTGGCGGAGAACGAACCACAGGGCTGGTCGTCGAACGACTATGTATACATTTCGGTAGACTCCTGGACGCCGGACAACGGTTCCAGTTCCTTCAACTATCACAGCATCGAGCTCGACCCCGCGTCGGACTACTATGACAAGCTGGCTTACAATTCGTATGGCCCGTACATCAATTTCAACCATACCATCCCAGTCGGACAGTTCAACCTGATACTCCGCAGCAAGACAGACCATAGCGTCAAATGCACCGTCCCCGTGAAGATGGTCAGGCATAAAGTGACCTCATTCACCCTCAAGCCGCACCAGTTCTCGCTTTATTACGGACTGACCAACGGACGGGTGCTGGATGTAGAATACCAGCCGGAGGACGCCACCTGGGACTGGTACGACCTGGAACTGACGCCCGGATCGGACGAGCACTTCAACTATAACCCCTACAGCCACAGCGTTGCCATCGACCAGCTGGCGCCGTATGCTGATTCCCAGGTTCATGGCGTACAGGTTGGGTTCCGTCTCAAGAGCAACCATAAAGTTACGGATTACGTATACGTTGACAAGAACGTCGGATCCAATTAAACTCACAATTTATCACTATCTTTGCCCCTGATATGGAAGAGAACTTTGATGCCCTCGAAGTGATTGCCTGCACCAGGGGCAAAGTAGATTTGGACAGCGCCCCCACCGGTGTAAAACTGTTTCCGCTGTGGGGCTGGCTGGCCGCCATCGTTTATTCGCTGGAATTCCTGCTGTGGCAGCTGCTGCATCAGGAATGGTGCCTGTGGCTCTGGGTGCTGATTCCGCTCATCGGCATCCCCCTTATGATAATGTTCATTAGGAAGGATCGTGACCGCACCCACATGCGCACCCGCGTGTCAAGACTAGTGCTTGATTACTGGATATTCGCCGCCTGCGTATTTGGCCTCAGCGGCTTCCTGTACGGGTTTGCCGGGGTCTATGAGGTCGTTGAGAATCCACTTATGGCCGTGCTTGTGAGCGTCGGGGCATTCATCACCGGGGGAGCGCTGCGTTTCCGTCCGATGGTTGTTGGCGGCATGGTCGGCGCCGCTATAGGCGTCTGCTCTTTCGCCCTTCAAGGGGATCTTTGGGTCTGGCAAATGCCCGCACTCGTCGCGAGCGCGGTGTCCGCTCTCATCATCCCGGGTCACTTATACTATAAATCGGTGAAGGATGGAGTTTAAAGACCTGGACCCTCTGCTTCACAACGAACTGAGGCTCAAGATAATGGCTGCCCTGGATTCGCTGGATGACGCCGACTTTGTTTACCTCAAGTCGGTCACTAAAGCCACGTCAGGCAATATCAGCGTCCAGCTCACCAAACTCGAAGAAGCAGGCTACATCAGGGTCTCCAAGACCGGCGAGGGCCGCGGTTCGCACACAATCTGCCGCATAACCTCCCGCGGAATACAGGCGCTGAAAGACTACCAGCACACGCTGATGCAGTATTTCTCCAAGTCCACCATCGAAAATCAATAGCTTTGCGAGCGCCCGGAACGGCCTGAAATGCTCACACCCTGCCAGCTCGATGGACCGGTATGGTAAAAGGCATAACCAATCTTTGGTGGCTGCTTCTAATTACTGCGGGAGTACTGGCACGTTAAGGAAAAATTTCGGAAAAAAGCTTACCTTTGAGAGTTAGATAAATCGAAAGTAGTTGAGTTGAATCAATTTATTATATAGCTTTTTTGTTGTCTAACGGGTGAAGATTCGATTGAAAATGGAAGATTATATCATCAGAGAAATAGACCGCCTGGGCGAGATGCTGTTGATGATCGCCCGCAGGCTGGGACTGCTGGACGGTGTTACGCAGGATTGTTCCCTGACGGACATCAAGGACGAATTTGAAAAAGCCGGAAACCCGATTGACCTGGATACGCTTCTGCAGCAGGAGAACCCTGTCTGGTACCTTGTAGAAACCGGGAAGATTTCCGACCACGGCCTGGAGACATTCATCGATATCCTCTTTCATTCAGATTTGGAAGAAGGCCGGAAGGCTGCGCTCCTGAAAGACGCGCTCGCATATCTGGACGGCAAGGGCTACTACTCTTTCAGGCTTCACTCGCTGACATAACATTCGAACAAGTTATAAGATGAATCATAGTATTATTGAACAAATCCTCGCCTACAACAGGAACTTCGTTGCGTCCAAAGCATACGAACAGTTCATTACAGACAAGTATCCCGAAAAGAAACTGGCCGTCCTGACCTGCATGGATACCCGCCTGACAGAGCTGCTTCCCAAAGCACTGGGGCTCCGGAACGGGGATGCCAAAATCATAAAGAACGCCGGCGGGCTTATCATTTCAGATAAAGACTCTGCCATCAGATCCCTGCTGGTTGCCATTTATGAGCTGGGGGTAAATGAAGTGATGGTCGTCCACCACTCGACCTGCGGCGCCTGTCATATGAGTTACGAAGAGTTCAAGCCGCACATGTTGAAAAGGGGTATCGGTGAAGATGTCCTCATGGAATGGGAGTCAGCCAAAGGCATCAATGATTGGCTGGAAGGATTCCACGACACGGAAGAATCTGTGAGAAAGACCGTCGCGGCGGTCGTTAACCACCCTCTTGTTCCCGGAGACGTGCTTGTCCGTGGCTTTATAATCGACTCTGTAAGCGGTGCACTTACGGAAATCAGGTAAGAATCCTTTGACCAATGAGTGGATGACTCTTAGTGACACTAAAAAAGAGCGCAAACTGGCACACGAGTTCACCTGGAAAGGTGAAGAGCCCGCTGATATTATTGGTTATTCTCACCATTGCAGTGCACTTTTTTCCAAAAGAATAACATCAGTTAACTCGGGCTTTATCTGTGTGGTAAGTTACTCCAAATAGCGTTGCCTCAGGGCTTGGATGTCGGCATCCGTAAGGCCTATCGGCCCCTTCAGATAGGCCTCCAGCGAGCCATATAGCAGGTCCACTTGGTCCAGAGTTTTCACAAAGTTTTCCGTGTTTGCACCCAAAAAAGACTTGACCACGTTCACCTCTTCCTCCTTGCCGCCCCAGAAGCGGACACGTCTGGAATACTTGCGGACATCGGCCTCATAGACCCGGTTGGTAGCGTCGAAATCGGCCACAATTGTTTCCCGGGAGGCTCCCAGCGCCGCAAGAATCAAGGCAGATGCAACCCCCGTGCGGTCCTTCCCCTGCGTACAGTGGTATAGGATGGCGCCTTTTTCCGTGGCCAGAATTTCCCTAAATAATGCGGCGAACCGTGCTTGGCATTCGGGGTCGAAAACAAGGGTTGGATACATTGATGCCGCCACTTTCTTCGCCTTTTCGTTGAAGGCGGCCATGACGATTATCTTCCTGACGTCGAACTTCTTATGGCGGGTGAACTTCTTCTTTTCCTGCTCTGTAGCCTGGGCGGCAGCGTTTCCCATGGCGTCCACGGGGATGTTTATGCACTCTGCTCCTGGAATCTTCCTGTTTTCATTGCCCTTCTTCTCTTCGTCCTTGCGGAGATCGATTACTTTGACGACTGGAAGGCCGGAGAGGTACCGGATGTCCGTGTCGGTGGCATCGGCAAGGTGGGCAGTCCGGAGAAGGAGGCCTTCCTTTACCCGCAGATTACCAGGGACGGGAAGTCCTCCCAGGTCCCTGGCGTTGACGATACCTTTCAGAACTTGCATATGAGACGGCGTATATGGACGGCAAAAAACAGCCTTTCCGGCAGGCTGGACTTCTGGAACTCGTAGCGGAGCACCATATCCAGACAGGCGAACCTTGCGGCCTCATCGTCAAATTCAGCGTGGTCCTCCGTCCCGGTATATTCTTTGGCAAAGGCGTCCCAGAAAAGGCGGAGCTGGGCCTCGGTCATATGGAAGATGCCCTGAACCTGCTTCATAGAAGCGTATGTGTTGCAGATCTGGTAAAGGTGGCCGATGTCGAACATCGGGTCCCCGTAACCAAAGCGGTCAAGGTCTATCCAGTAGCACTTTTCTCCAGCCAGAATCAGGTTTCCGGTATTGAAATCTCCGTGGCTGCAGGTCTTTACGTCCCGTATGGTATTGGCAAAAGCGCTAAGGACGGCTTTGTTCTTTTTGCCGATGAACTGCACCTTCTCCACCGCCCTCAGCAGCTGCGCCTTACGGCTGGGAAAGAAATCCGTATTGCAGGTTGTGGAGAACAGCTCCCTGCCTTTTGCACACATAAGGCGGGCCATTTCTTCTATGCGCTCCGGCTGGTCGTGGCAGATTCAGGAAAGCGATTTCTTTCCCTTTATGCGTTCCGATATGGTTGCAAAGGCATCGCCAACGCGCACCATTTCCAGCATCTTTGGGACGGATATGCCAAGGGCGTCAGCCGCCCTGGACACGTCGAACTCTTTCTTCACCGCCTCAAAGGTGTTGAGGCCGGGTTTGTTCACCTTGAGTATTACGTCCGGCCGCTCTGGATTTTCATATGTTGTTCCGTTTCCGCCCTGCCCGGTCGGATGCCAGGCTGTGAGGTCAATCTGTGGATAATCTGACATTGCGCTAAACAAGTTTATTTCGCCATCCTCTCTTCCGCCTTCCTTAACAGTTCCGCCTTCTCCGCGTCTGAAAGAAATGCGTGCAGGAAATCACTGCGCTGCAGCACACAAGCAGTAGCAAGGCACCGAGTATCCGCCAAATGGATTGATGTTTCATACGCAGAAATTTCTTGCAAATATAATGAAAAACCGGGACACTTGCAAACTTCCGTGGCATAATGTGACATAAACATATACTTGAAGGTAGGTTTGTGTATCAAAAGACCTTACCTTTGAAGTATGGAAGACAACACATCTGCAAAGTTTGAGTTCCTTGCGAGCTTCATC
>JAFWPT010000419.1 GCA_017509375.1 Bacteroidales bacterium
CAACTTCATTGTTCCTTTTATTTTTAATCTTACAAAGATAGGCAAATTATTTCAACTATGACAGTATTCATGTGTTTTCCCCATGCAGGGGCTTAAACATTTCCTTTAGATATAAAAAACTCTACTTGGAACGATAAATATCCTCAATGATATGCCACCCTACAAAAAGACCAAAATGGCCAGAATCCGAATAGTTATTATAGTCAGATGATAACCAGTTCTTTCCAGAATAATCAAACACATTCTTATCACCAAAAACCCGCCTTAAGACTGCATCGTCCTGCGGCGCAATAGCCGGATTCGTATAGCAAAAACCCGGAGTTATAACGATTCGATAATTCGTCCCATGTTTATCAAAAACACTACGGATTCTGTATAATTGATCCAGGAAAGCGCTATTTATCAATGGCTTACTCACAACCAAATCTTTATCCGACTTATTGGATATCTCTTTTATGAATGCAGTTCTGGAAATCTGGCTCATATTCTTCAAACTGTCTTTAGGAGGAGGGATAGAAATATCCAAACGACTATTATCCTTATTCCAATCATTTGTCACAACATCAAAACAAATCTCAGGAGGAGAATCAACATAATAAGTCTTTATTGCCCTTAGCCATTGCGATGGCTTTTGTAAAAAATCTAATACAAGAATCCCGTGAAACAGCCAGCGAGGCTGTCCAGAAATCGTTGGATCTTTTATTGACAATGCATCGGTAGGAGTTTGGTCGTCATCAAAAGAACCGGGAATATCAATCAAGATAATTGCATTATCTAAAGCAACTCCGTTTTTATCAATAAAAGAAATCTTCTGTTCAATTCCTGTAAGAGTCTCACCCCATGCTTGAAATAAATAAGGGTTAGAACCTTCCGGAAGGTATTTTTTCCAGTGATACATATTCAGGCCACACCCTCTTGAGCTCCCAAAAACAAATGAATCATAATGCTGTTCCGGGTTATTCTTCAAAAATAATTCTGAAGACAAATAATCCCTATTCGTTTGGTCGAAATACCCAAGGGAGAACGGTTTCAAAGTCTTGAATGGATCGGTAACAACATACAAAACCAATAACAGAACCAATGGAATTGCTACAAATAATGAAACCCTTAACAAGAAGCGACGCATCAGTTAGAACTGAAAATATATAAATGATTGGCTATGAGCCGCAAACTCCATAATAACCAAGACCATAACAGCACTTGTCACTATAGGAACCCATGATGGTGTTGTGGTATCAAACTGAAAACAATGGTCCGATTTCCGAAAAAACCATTCAGCCAATAATAAAACAAAAATAAAAAATATACACTTCTTTGTCCCCACATAGATAAAAGGCAAAGAGAAGAAATCCCTTATAAACAAGTTAGATATATACCCCCACGCCTCCCCGATACTTTCCGCCCGGAAGATGATCCATCCAATGACCACCAGAAAGAAGGTCAACAGCATCTGCCCCAATTCCTTCAAGGTAGGCAGCAGGCGGCCCTCCGCAACGGTGTCCCGGTACTTACGGTTCTTGCCCATCAGAATCAAGGGCAGGAAAAGCAGCGCGTGATAGGCCCCCCAGGCAATGAACGTCCAGTTCGCTCCGTGCCAAAAACCACTCAGCAGGAAGATCACGAACGTATTGCGGGCAATCTTCGCCTTCGAGCAGCGGCTACCGCCCAGCGGAATATACACATAGTCCCGGAACCAGGTCGTCAGGGATATATGCCAACGCCGCCAGAATTCAGCGATATCGCGACTGAAATAAGGCACGTTAAAGTTCCGCATCAACTTGATTCCGAACAGTTTCGCCGTGCCGATCGCAATGTCCGAATAGCCGGAGAAGTCCCCGTAAATCTGGAAGGCGAAAAAGACGGCCGCCAATAGCAGGGTGCTTCCCGACTGAGTCTCCCAAGACGAAAACACCTGGTCCACATAGACCGCGCAGTTATCGGCCACCACCATCTTCTTGAACAGCCCCCACAGTATCTGACGCATCCCGTCCACCCCTGTATCATAATCGAATGTCCGGGGCTTCGCGAACTGAGGAAGAAGGTTCGTCGCCCGCTCAATCGGACCCGCCACCAGCTGCGGGAAGAAACTCACGTAGGCGAAGAACTGGACGACATCCCGCGTCGGTTCCAGCTTCCCCCGGTACACGTCGATGCTGTAGCTCAGCGCCTGGAACGTGTAGAAACTGATGCCCACGGGAAGAATCACCTTCAACAGCAGCCCCTCCGTCCTTCCTCCCAGGAACAGGTCGGCAAAGGAGGTTACAAAGAAGTCGTAGTACTTGAATACGCCCAGGATCAGCAGGTTGATGACGATATTCAGTACATTGAACGTCTTTGCCTTCCGGGGTGTATCCCGGAACTTTTCAATCAGTAGGCCGCTCCCGTAGCTGCACAACGAGGTGAAAGCGATGAGCAGCAGAAACCGCCAGTCCCACCAGCCGTAGAAGACGTAGGACGCCACCACGACAAACAGGTTTTGCAACCGGAGGTTCCAGTTGAAAACAAACCAGTAGAGCAGAAACACTACCGGCAGGAAGATGGCGAATTCAATCGAGTTGAAAAGCATCTCTCCAGGCTGTCCTAAATATGATGCGCTCCTTCCAGCGGGCAAATGTTATGGCAGTCCAAAACGACCTTCCCTTTCAGCTTCTCCCACTGTCCCTTGATCTCATCGTGCTTGACCATGATCACGACCATATCAACATCCGCCAGGAAAGCGTCTAGGTCATGGTACTGGTGCTTTACGATGTCCTTGGAAATCAACGGATCATACACCTTCAACGGCTCGGCCAGATGCCGTTCCTGGCACTCCAGCAACTGCAGTGTGGGGCTCTCACGGACATCGTCCACATTCTCCTTATACGTCAGTCCGTACAGACCTACCCGACGGATGTCGGTCATGCCATTCTCCTGCATGATTTCGTAGATCCGGTTCAGCACGAACGCCGGCTGGCTGTCATTCGTCTTCATGGACTCGTCAATTACCTTGGCCAACGAGGGATAGTCCCCCACCAGGAACCACGGGTCCACGCTGATGCAGTGACCGCCCACCCCCGGGCCCGGCTGCAGGATGTTCACCCGCGGATGCATATTGCAGATCCGGATAATCTCATACACGTCCATATTGTCATGACGGCAGATGCGCGCCAACTCATTGGCAAAGGCGATGTTTACCGCCCGGAACGTATTCTCCACCACCTTGGTCATTTCCGCCGTCCGGATATCCGTCACCACGATCTCTCCCTGGCAGAAACTCGCATAACAAACCTTCACCTTCTCCCCCACTTCCCTGTCATCGGCCCCGATCGTCCGGTTGTTATGCAGCAGCTCATACACCATATTCCCCGGAATAATCCGCTCCGGCGCATGCACCAGGTTAACCTGTTTGGTGATCACCGGCCGGATATACTTGTCAATCGTCCCCGGGCTCACCGTGCTCTCAATCACGATCGTCGCCCCCTCCGGGCACACCTCCAGCACTTTCTTCACCGCCGCCACTACATACCCCGGATCCACCTTTTTGGAGAACTTGTCATACGGAGTCGGAACGGAAACGATGTACATGTCCGTCTCCTGGTATTCCGTGGTGAACCGGATACCTTTCGCCAAAGCGGCCTGAAACAGCTCGTCCAGTCCGTCTTCCTTGAAAGTGGTCTTCCCCGCATTCAGCGTGGCGACCAGCTCCTTATTATAATCCGTTCCAATGACTTCCACCCCATGGGAAGCCAACATCAGGGCCGTCGGAAGTCCGATATAGCCCAAACCAATCACATTGATCATTTCTCTATAATCTTTTCAGCCAAATCTCAAGGAACTTGTCGTACACCTCATAAACGCCTTTGTTCTGGGTCAGGAGATCCTTATCCAATAAGGCATTGACGGCAGATTTGACAGCACTGGGAGAAACCAGTCCATGCTTTTTCGCGAATTGGCCGGACGTAATCCGGTCCGCTTTCCCGATTTTGGCGATGGTTCTGAGGACAAGCGCCTGCTTCTCCGGGAGCTGATACAACAAGTCTTCATAC
>JAFWPT010000420.1 GCA_017509375.1 Bacteroidales bacterium
AGCGTGAACTTGCCGGAACCGCCGCCGGGGACGCGGTCGGAGAGGAACCACTCCTGGGCAAGGCCCTCGGTGCCGGGAATGCCGAACTGCGGGTGGAGCGCGAGGGTGACGGCGTCGCCTTCTGGCGTCTTGTCGTCGGCGGCGGTGACGTGGGCGTAACGCATTATGTGGTGATGAATTCTACTTGGAAGTGCAACACACTTCAAAAGTTAAAGATAAATAAATGTTTACAGTATTCAAAAGGTGTAGCACTTTTGAATATAATCTGCTTACTGATTACTATACTCAACTGACAGAAGGTGGTCGACAGGCTACGATTTGATTGTTATTCTGGCCTATCGGCCACCAGAGGTGTCTATCAAGCAACGATAAACCTTTTATCGTGACCGTGAAGCCGCCTTTAGTTTCATAACGGAGGTTTGACGGATCCTCGTTCTTCACCCTCGAAGAGGAGAACAAGTAGGGGCTCTCTATTACAACGCGGGCGTCCCAGTGAAGAGGGGCGCCCGCATCGGAAACAACCGTCAGTATCAAAGATACTAATTGTCAGGTGAAGCCTGGATGACGTCGGCGTAGTCTGGCCAGGCTGTCTTATAGGCATTTACGCTTCCTGAAGGAACATATATGGCCTCCATATCGATCCGCCTTCCGGCAACAGAAGGGAAAGCAGTGGATCCTTCAGCAACATACACAAGGGACTCGTAAAGGTCATTAAAAGGAGTGTCCGAACTCAAGTAGAGTTTGAGATCTGTAGGGCTATTACCGTTAGAATTTAATAATACCGGGAAGGAAATACTTATACTGTTCAGATTAGGGCCGATTTTCAATTCCTTGAGACTATAACTGTATTGCAACGCACTGTTACCAATCCGTTCTATCGACGGCAGATCAAGGCTTGTCAGGTAATTATAAGCTATAGCGGCGTTCCCTATTACCCTAAGCTTTGGAGCGGTAAGCGTGGTCATTCCGGTTCTGGCCAATGCCTGTTGACCAATTGTCTGAAGCTCAGGCAATACAAAATTCTTCAGGTTGGATGCTTGATAGAATGCATTCAAGCCCAAATATGTAAGACCCGGCAGGTCAA
This sequence comes from Bacteroidales bacterium, assembly GCA_017509375.1. Next base: position 1,085 of record JAFWPT010000420.1, read on the forward strand.
CCACATTGTCCGAGGTTCGTGAGCCTACGGTAGTCAGTGAAGTGGTATTGAAGAAAGCATTGGATGAGATTCTCTCGAGCCTTCTGTTGTTGACAAATAACACTGATGTCAAATTAGTGCAATTATAGAATGAGCTGTCCTTTAACTCGGTGACCGGACTGAGGGTAGCCTTCGTCATGCTGGTACACCCGTTGAATACAGCCTTCCCGAGAGATAATAAACTATAGTACTCCGAGTCGAAATAATTAATTGAACTGCAGTTTTTGAACGCCCTGTCTCCAATACTGCTGAGCCTTCTGAAGACCGCTGACTTGTCGGGCTGATAGGAATCAGACTTGAATTCCATGCTCGAGCATCCGTTGAAGGCATCGCTCCCAATGGAAGTAATCCATTGGTTATCCCAACCATTAAAGGCAATGGGGCAGATGAGCAGGTTGGAGCAACCCTTGAAGGCCCCGTTACCTATCTCCGAAACATAGAATGGCAGGGACATCCAGTCCAACTTGCTTCTCCACACGCTGGAGGAGAACGCATTCGCCGGAATCTTGGTCACATCGCCGTCGAAAGGATAGACGATGAATGCTCCACCCGTGCTGTAAACTGAGTCGGGGAACCAAATGATTGGGTCGATATTGGATTTATCGTCATTGAAATACAGGTCAACCCTATCGGAAGCAAGGAGGTTGGCTCCGAAGTCTGCGCTTCCTCCCAATGCAGGCCATGTACCCTCACCGCCGACAAGATGGAACCAGATCTCATTCTCTGCCTGCTTATAAACGATACGGTCCCTGAGGGCGTACCAATTCGTGTTGGAGGAGACGGTATAAGTCTTTGCTCCCATTC
>JAFWPT010000421.1 GCA_017509375.1 Bacteroidales bacterium
ACATACGGGTATGACGTACAGGCACAGGGAATGGAAGGAGAAGGCCGGTCAGGGCTATTACGCCCAGATCGACTGCAACGGCCTGCGCCCCGGCGTCTATATCCTCTACCTGAACGTTAACGGAAAAGTATACAGCAAGAAAATAACATTATGATTATTAATAAGATAAAGACAAATATTAATGTAAAGCAGTCTGTTGTGCTGCTCTTTCTCCTGATGATTCCACAGATTGCCTTCTGCGATGACCTGCAGAACACAATCAACCGCGACTATTTCAGGACACCGGAGGCTGCGGCCTTCAAGAAATACGGCGAAGAGGCCGTGAATGAATATACCGGAACGGCAGACATCTCCGTACCTCTGTACACCATCAAGAGTAAAGACATCGAGATCCCTCTTGTCCTGCGCTACGATGCTTCCGGCATCAAGGTGGAGCAGGAAGCATCCTGGGTAGGCCTGGGATGGAACCTGATGGTCGGCGGCTGCATCAACTATGTCTGTGCCGGCGGTCATGACATGTACAAGTCAGAACAGGTCGAGAATAAGGCATGGACAGAATATCTGACATCCGAATTCGGACCGTGGACCGTTGGTGATTCTATAATAGATTATCGTACTCATTCTATATTTTTTCCTAAAACACTTCAACAAGTAGATTCATGGGCTTCCAGAAGTCGAATTCTCTATTATACATATGACCCACAAGAAACATCCAATTGGATGGCGAAACTCCCATTACGCTATCAGAATTTTGTTGATTCATATGTTGATGTTTTCTTTCACGATGGAATGGATAAATACATTGACTGGGGGTATGGCGAGCGTGATTTCTATTCCGTTAACGTCATGGGCAAGTCGTTCATGTTCTTTATCGACCCGGCGACCTTAAAAGTATTTAATATAGGTAAAGCCGGGGAAGACTTTGTCGTTTATCCAGGCTATGGAAAATCATCTTTCTCCAAAGGCATCGGCAACCAACCAGATGTGGAAAACTGGAAGATAATAGATTCTGATGGGTATATTTACAAGTTTACCGTGGGAGATAAATTTAAGATGGATTCTCGTACGGGATTGTGGTACACGTCATGGTGGTATCTGACAGAAATACAATCTCCGATGGGGGAAACTGCGACATTCGAATATGCAGAACTAGAGAAATCCGGGAGACAGACATTGGCAGAGTCTGTCAAATTACCCTTCTTCCATGAGCTTGGAGCTTTTTGCTGTGGAGATGCCGCCAATCAGATCAGAACCTCCTATAGCAATCCTCTGCAGAGCGAAAATAATGGCATGTCCGTGAAAAGTCATTACCTTAGTAAGATACGGACAAGCAATCAAACGGTAACCTTCTATACATCGAATGATAATAAATGCAGTGGCAAGAAGTTGGATGCAATAAAGGTTGTATCTTATGATGGCACCACAATAAAAAACATAAACTTCTCATATGGTTCTTTCACCTCTTCTAATATAGGTGGAAACTATGCTCCTGGTGACCCAAGCATAAAAAGCCCAGACAGATTAAAACTTAACAACGTCAAGGAAACCGTCTCTGGAGACACTCTAACAACCAGTTTCTCGTATAATGAAAAAAAGCAACTTCCGTCAAAAAGATCCTATGCACAAGATTACTGGGGGTATTATAATGGCAGGGAGAACAAAGTAGGAAACAAATATACGATGATACCTACTCCACGGCATTTTATGTCTTCTCATTATGTCGAAAAAGCGTTAAGCCAATATTCTGATATAGGTGGTGCTGACAGGAACAGCCGTGGCGAATATATGCAAGCAGCCATACTAAACAAAGTAGTTTATCCTACAGGAGGCTATACCACTTATGAATATGAGCCAAATACTTGTGGCGTGGATCTGGCGGATGCGGATATACCATATGATGTTACTATATATAAAGATTTCTCCTATACACCAGATGTTCCTGCAGGTACGAAACCTGTCAGCAACGAACCATATAATTTCACGCTAACAGAGAGCCTGGATTATAAACTTGAGGTGAGATGCAATGGAGATGCTATCAATGGATCATCCATATCTATCATAATAGTATCCATGACACTAGCAGGAACCCCAATCCTGTTTCCCTTAAAGTATCAGAATCTGGATAGCTATATAACGGTGGATGAGGGAACACTTCCCGCCGGGAATTATCAGTTGCTAATTGGTGCGCCGTCTGTAGGAAACAAAGGCTATGGTATTAGCTGCAAATTGACGGGCTATTACAAATCAACCAGATCTGCTAAGACATATACTAAAGCAGTGGGTGGATTACGTATAGCAAAGATTAGCAATTTTGATCATAATAATACCCCCATCAATTACACGACCTATAGCTATGATGGCGGCATATTGTTAAATAGGATAGAAACGATAGACTATATGAGAGTATTCAATGGGAATCCCAAACCTGGTAATTATTCTATTGGGAACATATCGCACTATATTGACGTATATACGATAACCTCAGGGCACCCTCACATGCCAGCATTCTTTGCCTCCTGTAACCCTGGTATTGTCGGTTATTCTAAAGTGACCAAGAAAAAATACAGCGCGAATGCCAGTCTTGAAAAAAGCGTTGTTACATCTTATATGAATAATGGACCTACAAACATGTATGGAATAGACTATTATACAGGTTTTAATAATGGCATGATACTAAGTCAGGAAATACGTAATGCATCTGGTGCCGTTGTCGCGACAACGAAAAACGACTACGTTGTAGAAAATGTTGACCATTATGCTACTAACATCATAGCAAAACAGAAATATGTTGGTGCTCTTCCTGGTGGCAGCAGTATTCCCTATTATGAGTTTCAAGAAAGGCATGACAAAACAGGTGCTGTTACAAGAGAGAAGGTTACTTTATACGCTCGGCCTGGATCCTATGACATTTTGCGCTATCCTTATATCCTGTCCCGGGTAGAACTCGCAAAGACCACCACCACGGAAACCGGTCCGAGCGGCAGTGTCGTCTCGACAAAGGAATACAAATATAACCCGATCAATCATCAGGTATCCCAGATAGACGAGAATACGGGCCTGCCCAACCAGTTCCGCCGGACCAAGATCAGGTATTCCGCAGATGGGAAAGGGAAAGACAATGACAATATCAGCAACAGCATGAAGAATGCCCACTGGCTGAACAATGTGATAGAGAACAAGGTGTTCCTGGTGGAGAACAACCAGGAGAAGAACTGCATAAGCACCCAGCATACGTACTATGACATGATCAACAGCTCCAGCTGTTTCCTGCCGAAGTCGTACGCCACCTCCATCGGCAGCAACGCGCTCGAGACCCGTGCGAAGTATTCATACGACAAGAAGGGGAATATCAGCTCTATCGAGGTGGACGGCATCGAGACCGTCTATATCTGGTCGTACCTGGGCCACTATCCTATTGCCAAGATCGAAGGCCTCACCCTCGCGGCCATCGGCGAATCAACCATCAACAGCCTGCTGGACAAGGCCGCACCGACAGCATCCGACCTCAGCTCTTTACGCACGAAGATCAACAGCGCAGGCGGACATATAACGACCTATACCTTCAAGCCCCTGGTCGGCATGACGTCCCAGACACTGCCCAACGGCCTGACGGTCAACTACGAGTATGACGCATTCGGCCGGCTGACGAAGGCCAGTGACCCCCAGGGCGTCATGCAGAAATACCGGTACAACTATAAAAAGTCAAGTGGAAAATGAAGAAGATACTCTATATACTGCCCATACTTGCCCTGCTGCCCTGCGCCGTCACGGCACAGACCGGCACGGAGAACTATGTCATGACCGAGACGATGCTCAATGCAAGCGGCACCTCGATGAAGGCCGTGCAGTACTATAACGGCCTCGGCTACCCGACCGTCGGCGTGGCCACCACAGGTGGAAACGGCCGGACGTCCTACACTCTGACCACCTACGACGCACTGGGCCGTGAGGAGTGCCAGTACCTGCCCGTGGATACGGATAAGGTCATTGACTACAAGGCGCCAAATACGATCATAGCCATTTCGAAGAAGCGCAACAAGGACGACAATACGGCCTATACACGTAACCACTATGATGCCCTGGACCGTGTCCTCTCCACGGAGCTGCCCGGACAGGCCTGGCGTACTGCCGACAAGCGTAATACCATGGTGTATGATACGAACACGGCAGCCGATAAGGTGTTGCGCTATACGGCCAGTTCGGCTGACAATACACTTACAGCTACGGAACAGAACTACTATGCCGCCGGCACGCTCACCAAGGAGACCAGCGCTGACGCCGACGGCAAGAAGGTGGAGACGTTCAAGGACCTTCTCGGCAATGTCATCCTCCAGCGTGTGGGCGGCAGCCAGGACACCTACTATGTGTACGACGAGCTCGGCCTCCTGCGCTTCGTGCTGTCGCCGGAATACCAGAATAACAAGAACAAGGCAATATCCGCCTACGAATACCGTTATGATAAGAGAGGGCGTGTCACCAAAAAGTTTCTCCCCGGTGCGGGGCACATCGAGTACTGGCATGACGCAGCCGACCGTGTTATCTGTATGCAGGACGCTATGATGAGAAAGGCAGGAAAATACCGCTTCACGATCTACGACCAGTTCGGGCGCGTAGCCATCCAGGGTGTGTGCACGAACTACAAGAACAAGACCGAACATAATGCCAATCCGACGGTCACGGCGACCTACACCCCGAGCAGCGCCGGGTTCCTGAATACGGGCTATACGGTGAGCAACGGAACCACCCTGTTCACCGGTGCCACGCTGGAGGTGGTGAACTACTACGACAAGCTCGACTTCGTGTCGAAGAACTTCGGCTCCCGCTTCGCCGGCCTGTCGGCACCGTCCTCGTCCGACGCGACCGGTCAGCTGACGGGCAATGCCGTGCTTGCCGGCAACGGCGAGTGGGTCGCCCAGGTGATGGCCTACGACCTCCGCGGCAACCTCACCGAGACGAGATTGCGCGAGCTCAAGCGCGGCACCACGGCACGCGTCGCCAGCCGTACGAACACCTATACATATACGAACAACCTGAAGAGCTCCACCGGTACCGTCGGTGTGGCCTACGGGAACAACCTGTCGCTCACGGAGACCTACGCTTATAACACCAACAACGACAAGAAGGCGTCGTACCAGCTCTCCATCGCCCACGGCAATGCCGCCGTGTCGTCGAAGACCACCTATGCGTATAACGGCCTGGGGCAGCTGACGACGGTAACCCGTCCGTTCACGGGCAGTGCGACGAAGACCGTCACCTATACCTACGACATGCGCGGCTGGCTTAAGAGTATCACTACCAACAGCTTCGCCGAAGAGCTGTTCTATGCTGACGGTCCGGGCACGAAGCTCTACAATGGCAACATCAGCTCGATGAGATGGAAGAACGGCTCCTACTCGTCGGTCAAGCGCGGCTATAAGTTCACCTACGACACGGCCAACCGCCTGACCGATGCTGTCTACGGCGAGAAGGACAACCTGGGCACCAATGCGAACAGGTTCACCGAGAAGGTGCTCGAGTACGACAAGAACGGCAACATCAAGCGCCTGGAGCGCAGGGGCAGGATGCAGACTGGGTCATACGGTGTCGTCGATAACCTCACGATTGCCTATAACGGTAACCAACTGCAGACGGTGACGGATGGGGCCGACAAGGTGACGTATGCGGGATCGCTCGACTTCAAGGGTGCGAAGGGTACCGCCTACTCGTACACATACAACGAGAACGGCTCGCTGCTGACCGACAAGAGTCGCGGCATCGCCTTCATCTCGTACGACCTGAGCGGCAACCCACAGAAGATCTACTTCACCAACGGCAGCATCACGAAGTACGTCTACAGTGCGACGGGCCAGAAGCTGCGCATGGTGCACTATACGGCCAAGGCGAACATCAGCCGTGCGATCGGGCAGCAGGTGGAGCTGAAGGCATCGGATATCCAGAGCACGGACTCGACGGACTACCTGCTGGGCGGCAGCCTGGTGGTGAGGAACGGCAAGATCGACAAGTACCTCTTCGACGGCGGCTACGCCCAGGCGACGGCCAGCGGCACGACGGACAAGTTCACGTTCTACTACCAGAACAAGGACCATCTAGGCACGGTGCGTGAGACGGTGACCTCGACGGGCGCGATGAAGCAGCGCGTGAACTACTACCCCTTCGGCGGCCAGCTCGTGGACACGCTGACGGTGATGATGTGGAACCGCGACTTCCAGCAGTATAAGTACAACGGTAAGGAGTTCGACAACATGTATGGCCTGAACACCTACGACTACGGTGCCCGCCAGCACGACCCCATCCTCGCAAGATGGGACCGCCTCGATCCCCTGTGCGAGAAAAATCCTGGAGTTACTCCTTATCATTTCTGTCATAATAATCCAGTAAACAGAGTGGATCCTGACGGGAAAGACGACTATTTTAATTCATCCGGTGCTTATATGTATAGTACGCCTAAAGGTTCTAATGTATATATAAATAACGTCTTGATAACGAATGTACCATTAACAGATGGTGCATCCAGACAGTCTGTTGCCAATGTTGTTGGTTATTATGCGAACGAAGTGGGTATCAGTTACTATGCGAAAGGTGGAAAGCCGGTGGGAAACTCTCCAAGTGGAACTGTAGGTTTAGCAAATCATAGTAACGACGGAAGTGAAAATACTCCTGCATTTACGCGTGGAGATAATATCCTTATAAATAAGAATGGTGGCAAGATTAATTCTATGTTGCACGACAAGTATAATATAATCAGCTCGTTGGAACATGAGAGTGAACATAAAAACGCAGGACATGGAAAGAATGGTGACATGACATATAAAGATCATGCAGGTGTATATGCCAAGCAGATAGGCAGCAAAACATTCTCGAAAACAACAAAAGATTATCAGAATGGTATTGTCAATTCCTTTATTGGTATGCTGAAAAAAGCAATAGCAAATGATGCAACCGATAAAGACATCATATCTTTAATAAACGCTGCAAATAAAGGTCTTAAAGGAACCGGGATACAGATTGTATTTGAAAGAACCGGAGGTGGTACTGATAGTTATGAATTAGACAAGAAACCCAGATGAAACAGATTGTATATATATCATTGTTTTTGTTAGGTGTCATGTCCTGCTCAAAAGGATATGATAGAGTAAAATTGATAGCTGGCGATAGCTGCCAGTATTGGTATCATCCGCATTCAGATCCTGATGTTAAGACAAAGTACTTCTGGTTTTTTGATCGTAAGGGGAAGCGCGTTATTCTCGAAGAAAGATATGCCGACAAGAAATGCTATCTCTATGATGGAGGGGATGTGGAATATATTCCGACATGGTCTTTGGTGAATGATTCTGTAATTAGAATGGGTGGCTTCAATAGGAAATTGACCATTGTGAATGATACTTTTCTAATCATTACGACAGACGAAGACCATTGGGTAGACACGCTATACAAGGTAACGGATCCTCATTTGCTAAAGAAACTACAAGAGGTTCCAATTCCATAATAGTGGAATAAAGATTGTTTACCTGTAATAGAGGTGGCCCTGAAGTGTCCTGGTTGTAGGGCGCTTCGGGGTCACATGTTTTACCAGAGATGCTGTCGGACAAAATATTTTGGAAATAACCCATGAATATTCCCAATTATTTGCTATATTTGCCGTTGGTTATCAACTATAAATCGCATGGGATTACAAAAGAGCGGCACGACGGACAAGTTCACGTTCTACTACCAGAACAAGGACCATCTGGGTACGGTGCGTGAGACGGTGACCTCGACGGGCGCGATGAAGCAGCGCGTGAACTACTACCCCTTCGGCGGCCAGCTCGTGGACACGCTGACGGTAATGATGTGGAACCGCGACTTCCAGCAGTATAAGTACAACGGTAAGGAGTTTGACGGCACGTTCGGCCTGAACACCTACGACTGGCGCCCGCCAGCACGACCCGATATTGGCAAGGTGGGACCGCATCGATCCCCTGTGTGAGAAATACTACGGTATCAGTCCTTATGCGTATTGTGCCAACAATCCGGTGAAGTTTATTGATCCGGATGGAAAGAAAATATATATACCAAAACGATCGCAGTCAGAAGTTTTGCAAATGATAAACACATACTCCAAGACCCAATATAAAGTTGATGAGAATGGATATATGTGTGTTGATAAAGATGCTGAAATAAATGAAAAAGGGTCTGGCCATTATTCGGAAAGATTGGACAAAACAATTTCAGCAGAAAGGAAGCTAACTCTAATGGCGGGTGACACATATACAGCGACAAAAGGAAATGCTTCCCAGACATTTGATGTTAAGAAATATGGAGGAGGACTTACCGATAGTAAAACTGACAAAACAAACGTAAAAAACGGTTGTCTCAAAGGAAGGTCACATCGTACATGATACAGAAGGTAATGAAGTGAAAAAGCCTGCAGGAGAAGTGCTTATACATGAAATAGTTGGACATGCTGCACCGGCTATTGTAGGAACAGAAACAGGAAATGCTGTAAAGAATGAAAATATTGTTAGAAAAGAATTAGATTTACCAGAAAGAGTAGATGAAAAAGATCATTATGAAGAATAAAATTTTATTATGTTGTCTATCATTATTCACCAGTATAGGTGTTTATGCAAACGATTCCATTCTTGTTGATAAAGTATGGACAGAAAGGCGAATCATTTTTTATAGTGAGGAGGAAATGGATTCCATAGGGGAAGGACCCATGATAGAGGAGGGCGGTATTGCATGTGGTTATGCTGGATGCATAAAAATAGAGTTCTTAGGTAATCATCGGTTTAGAAAGGTATATCC